>JAEDLE010000048.1 GCA_016295455.1 Bacteroidales bacterium | reverse complement strand
GACGGCAAGGGTATCGTGGACATCGCCACCAACGACGCTGAAGCAATGGCAAAGGCATATGACTGGATCATGGGCATATGCGCAGTGCCTGAGGAGGGTCAGGTTTACCACGGAAAGGTGGTTTCCATCCTCGAGTTCGGTGCCTTCGTCGAGATACTTCCCGGCAAGGAGGGTCTCCTCCACGTATCGGAGATTGCATGGAACAAGACCGAGAACGTCGAGGACGTGCTCAAGGTCGGAGACGAGATCGATGTCAAACTGCTCGAGATCGACCAGAAGACCGGAAAGATGAGACTTTCCCTCAGAGCTCTCCAGGAGAAGCCGGAAGGATACGTTGAGCCTGAACGCCGTCCGCGTCCGGAGCGCGGAGACCGCCGCGACGACAGAAGAGGCGGACGTGATGACCGTCGTGACGACCGCAGACGCGACGACCGCAGGGGCGGACGTGATGACCGCCGTGACGACCGCAGACGCGATGACCGTCGCGAGGACCGCGGGCCAAGGAGGCCGTTCGGACAGAGAAACAATGCTCCTGAGACCGGGGCTCCGGAGACAAACGAGCCGGATATCTTCTAGTTCCCGCAACGTGGACATCAACATCAAGGGAGATGATCTGTTCGGTCATCTCCTTTTTTGAGTATCTTTGCGGTCAAGCCTGTGGCAGGATACCCAAGTCCCATCACCGGCAATTCACACACAAGCATATGCATATGAAGACACTTATCAGGACAGCAGCTCTTGTGGTTCTTACCGCAGCCTCACAGCTGTGCCTTACTGCGTATGGGACAACCGTGGAGACGGCCAGATGAGTGTATGGCTCAAAAGATAGAAGACATTGAAAAAGAAGACATTGATCCGTTCAGGGGTGTCCCTGGTCCCGATTCTGGTACTCGTGGCGATACTCGCCGTGAACATCAGCATCTACGGGAGTGATTCCATTCTCGGTGCGAGCCAGGTGGCGCTGCTCTTTGCCAGCGCCGTCTGCATCGCCCTGTCGATGTGGGTGTTCAAGACCCCCTGGAAAGAGTTTGAAGCGGCAATCAGGGAGAATGTGGCGGATGTCACGTCCGCCATACTCATCCTGTTCCTCATAGGTGCGATTTCTGGAACCTGGACCGGAAGCGGAGTCATTCCGACCTTCATCTACTACGGAGTCCAGCTGATCCACCCCAAGTTTTTCCTGCTGACCGCCTGCGTGATATGCGCACTGGTATCGGTGATGATAGGCAGTTCATGGACGACCATAGCGACCATAGGCGTTGCCCTTCTGGGCATAGGCCGCGCGGAAGGCTTCAGTGACGGCATGATAGCCGGAGCGATCATTTCCGGAGCATATTTCGGAGACAAGATATCCCCGCTCTCAGACACCACTGTCATGGCATCATCCCTCAACGGGGTTCCTCTCTTCAGCCATATCAGGTATATGATGCTGACGACCGTACCTTCCATGATCATCACCCTTCTGATATTCGGGGTGCTCGGACTGACACACGGAGGAGGAGACACGTCCCAGATTGGCATATACACAGAAGTGCTGTCCGGCACATTCCATATTTCCCCCTGGCTGATGACAGTTCCGCTGCTGACGGGTGTGATGATAGCGCGGCGCTGGCCGGCCCTGATCGTACTGACCCTTTCGACCCTCCTGGCCGGAATCACCGCACTGATAGCCCAGCCGCACATCATCAGGGAGATAGGACTGTCCCTGACCGACGGGCCCGCCTGGAAAGTACAGTTCGGAGGACTGGTATCAACGATATTCGACAGCGTGAGCATAGACACGGGCAACGAAGAAGTCAACTCGCTGGTGGCCTCCAGAGGTATGGTCGGTATGCTCAACACCGTCTATCTCATCATCTGCGCAATGTGCTTCGGAGGCACGATGAAGGCAAGCGGAATGCTCCGCCACCTGGCCTCACTGCTGCTCCCGCTGGTAAAGAACAGGTTCGGTCTGGTTACATCGACCGTGTTCACGGGCACGGCCCTGAACGGAATAGTATCCGACCAGTACCTGGCCATCATATTGACATCCAATCTATTCAAGGACATATACGAAAAAGAGGGCTACGACGAGCGTCTGCTCAGCCGCAGTGTGGAAGACTCCGCGAGCATCACTTCCCCACTCTACCCGTGGAGCAGCTGCGGCATGACGCAGGCAACCATACTTTCCGTCCCTACCCTCACCTACCTGCCTTTCTGCTTCTTCAACATACTCAGCCCGCTGATGAGCATATTCGTCGCCGCCGCGGGATGGAAGATAATCAGGAAGGTCCAGGGCACCAAGCCCTGAGAAAAAACACAGAACGGACTTGCAATGAAAAGAAAGACCCTCACCCGACTCGCCATATCACTCATCCCCATAGTGCTGCTGATGGCGATGATGGTACTCGTGATCAAGGTATATGGCGGCGATGCCATCTGCGGCGGAAGCCAGGTGGCGCTGATAATCGCCTCCGGCATATGCATATGGCTCTCAACCTGGCTGTTCAAGACCCCATGGAAGAAGTTTGAGGACGAAATCCGGGACAATATCAGCGACCTTTCGATGACACTGCTGATACTGCTCATGATAGGCGCTCTCTCCGGCGCCTGGACGGTCAGCGGGATAGTCCCTTCCTTCATCTGCTACGGAATGCAGATAATCAATCCTCGGATCTTTCTGGTGACCGCCTGCATCATATGCGCGATAGTCTCCGTGGCGACAGGCAGTACGTGGACAACCATCGCCACCATAGGCGTGGCCCTGATGGGCATAGGCAAGGCCCAGGGCTTCAGCGACCCGCTGATAGCGGGAGCCATAATCTCCGGAGCCTACTTCGGCGACAAGATATCCCCGCTCTCCGACACCACCGTCCTCGCCTCATCCATAGGCAAGGTCTCCCTCTTCAGCCATATACGCTATCTGATGATAACGACAGTTCCGTCCTTTGTCATCGCCCTGGTCATATTCCTGATACTCGGTCTGTCGCACGACACTCTCGACGCCTCAAGGATGACTGAATATGCCGACGGGATCAGGAGCACCTTCAACCTCAGCCCATGGCTTATGGCCGTTCCTGCGCTGACGGCACTGATGATAGCCAGAAAGATGCCTCCTGTGGTGGTACTGGCCCTGTCTGCGCTGTGCGGAGTCGTGGCGGCACTGATATTCCAGGGCGAAACGGTTTACGACATCGGGGCCGTGCATGGCGGCAGTGACGCAAAGATACGCCTGCTCGGGGCAATGGAGATACTCTACAACTCCACCTCTATAGACTCCGGAAATGCCGACATAAACGCGCTTATTGCGACCAGGGGCATGAGAGGCATGCTCAATACCGTCTATCTGGTCATATGCTCGATGTGCTTCGGAAGCAGCATGAAGGCCAGCGGCATGCTGCACCAGCTTGCAAGCCTGATAATCCCGTTCACAAGGAAGAGGGTGTCCCTGGTGGCGTCCACCGTGGGTACCGGCATCGTTATGAACGGGGTGGTGGCGGACCAGTACCTGTCCATCATACTGACGTCCAGCATATTCAAGGACATATACGAAAAGGAAGGCTTCGAGGGGAAACTGATGAGCCGCTCTATAGAAGACTCCTCGACAATAACATCCCCTCTGGTACCATGGAACAGCTGCGGAATGACACAGTCCACCATACTCGGTGTATCCACGTTGGCATATGCCCCATATTGCTTTTTCAACCTGATAAGTCCGCTGATGAGCATAATCATCGCTGCCACGGGATACAGGATCTGCCGTGACATGAGCAGGAAGACGGCCGATACGGGAAAAAGGGACTAAAGGAGGCTAGTCTTCTTCCGGGCATCGGCAAAGACCTTCTCCGCGTTGGCGAGGTCCTTCTTGCTGGCCTGGAGCGATTTCTTCGCATCCTTCAGTTCGCTCTTGACGGCCTTAAGTTCGGACTTGCAGTTCTTGATCTTCCCGTTTGACGATTTGATGAACTCGTTCTCGGTCTTGATGTCCGCGCTGATACGCCTTAGCTGGCTCTTCGCCAGGTCGATGTTCTGGTTGATGACGCGGATTTCGGACTGCATCTGGTCCAGATAAAGGTCACCGCTTCTGTCGAGCGAGCCTGCAGCCTTGAGGCTCTTCTTGTGGGACTTGACTGCGGCCTGCCTGGTCTTGATCGAGGCCTTGTCCGCCTTGATGTCATTCTTTATCACAGCCGAAGAGGACTTGAGCGAAAGCACGTTGTTCTTGGCCTCCTCTATTTCCCGTCTGCAACGGTAAATCTGGTCCTCATTCCTGCGCTCAACGGATTGGCAATGATCCGATATGCGGTCGAAATTCTCCTTTGCCGCGTCATAAAGGTCACGGCACCTGTCCAGATGCTGTCCAAGGCGGGACAGTTCGTCCTGTGCGTCTTGAAAGGCGGAAGCCTGCTCAAGAGCTTCCTGGGAAAGGTTCCGGTTGTAATTCTGTGCCTCGGCAGCGAATACAGGCATGCAGGAAAGGACTGCAGCCGCAAAAGTTCTGAAGATATGATTCATAGGACAATGTTGATACGACCCCACTGGAGGGAACGGAAGGCAAATATACGGAAAAATGGTTGTAACACAAGAGGCCGCCCTTTCGGGCGGCCTCTTAAAAGCATTGAAACAGTAATTTACTTCTTGGTCAGGACAGTAATTATGTTGTCCCAATAAAGAGATCCCGCTTCATTGGTCACAGACCATGTTTCATTGAATTTAATGATACCTGAATCATAAGATGCTGTGACAGGACCACCCGTAGAATAAGCCTTGAAGAAGAAAGATCCCTCGAAAGGCTGGTTAGGCGCCATCGTGATGGTTGCAGCCTTTGCATCCACTACACCGATGATAGGGTCTGAACAGTTGAGGAGTCCCACAATCTGTATGGTCTTGGCATCTACTGCAGTTATGGTGACATCATCAGTGAAGGAAGGGTATACCCAGGTAGTACCATCCCACCAAAAGCCTTCAGTATCTTGTGAATACGTTCCGACGAGGCTGTCAACACCAGGAAGTCCAGCCCAGGTGAAAGTGTCAGTCCAACGGTCGCTTCCGTTCCATACGTCAAGCACAACTTTACCGGCAGCCACATCTACTGTAGACTCAGGAACCTTCACGAATACCCAGGTATCTGCATAATTGATATACCACCATGTATCATCATTCTTATAGATATCTCCGCCTACAGGGATGAATGCTCCTTCCTCGGAAACCTGGAAGTCAACCCTTGCATCATCGTACTGAGGGATTATGAGAGTATATGTATCGTTGTCAACATTGTATGAGAGAGTGGTAGATTCGGTAGAATCGTGACGTCCGCTATAGTATGAACCTTCCTTGGTCCAGGTAAACATCACTGCAGGCCAAACGAGAGAATACCTTACCTCCTCGCCATCAGGATTGATGATGTCAATCCAGATCTGTCCGCTCTCATCGGTTCCCTCAAGTCCGCTCTCTGCGTCATCCTTGATCCAGATAAGCTTCGAAGCGCTTTCTGTACCATGGAGATAACCTACGAGACCATCTCCTGGACAAGCTGAAGCAAACGCGCTTGACTTCTCGTTATCGATAATCCAGGTGCCTTTCTCGGCATCTCTTGTGAAGACGAGATCATAGCCGCCCTCTTCAGCACCATACCAGTTGCTGACAGCATATTCTCCAGACTCAGCGTCAAAAGAGATGTCAACATAGGACTTGGTACCCTCACCGTTGAAATTGATTTCACCGATAGCGGACCAGTCAGCCGCCATATCAGGATCAGGTGTCCAAGGCTCCGGTTCAGGTGCTTTGTAATCTCCGAACTCAACCCTGTAACCACACCACTGGCTATCAAAGTTTGTAGTCCAGAAATCAATATAACCGCCTGAAGTATCTACGAGTCCGAATTCATAGCTTGCTCCATCGCCATAGAAGACATTGTAATCAACTGCCTTGCCGCCGAGGCCGTGAGCGAGATAGAAGTCAGGACGAGTGCCGATAGGGCCCTGGGTATCGATAGACTGTCCCTCAACCGGTTTCATGTTCTTCATTGAGCTGTCAAACTCAAAAGGATAGGTACCGTCAAAAGCAGTGAGGTCAAAGTAGAAGTCGAAACCTTCAGCTCCGCAGTAGGAAGTGATGACGAAGTGACCTGTACCCTTTTCAAGACCCACAGTCACAGGAGTCTTGTTCCAGGTATCGGCATCGGCATAAAACCATGCATAACCGTTGAGCACCCATTCATAGTCTATGATGATAGGGTCTTCAGTCTTGATTTCAGCAAGACCATATTCCGAAGAGCACATGGTCTTTGCAAAGTCAGCCTCAGGAATGGCAGATACAAAAACCTTGAAAGTTGTACCGAATTTGAGACCTTTCACGAAGACGCTGGTCGCCGTAGTTTCCCCCTTGGCTACTATGTATCCAGCAGGGTTGACAACTTTGTATGTATACTGCCCGGCATTCTCGACAGCAGTCCAATAGAAAGAGATGGAACTTGAGGTAAGTTCACCGGCAACAATTTCGGGAGACTCGAGAGGAGTCTTACCCTCCCTTGTGAAAGCCTCCTCTTCTTTGACACAAGAAGAGATGCTCACCAAGGTGGCAATGGCCAAAAGTGCTGATAATATCTTTTTCATAATAATGTTCAATCAGGATTAATCAAGACAAAGTGAAGGATCACCGAATGGGTTCTGATCGCCAGCCGGCCAGAGATCTGAATTGATGTTCGGATTATTGAGAATCTCGTTGGTAGGAATCTGATAAACGAATCTCCATGACCTAGGAGGTACCACAACCGCGCCACCGAAGCTGCTGTGGTTACCCTGACGGGTGAGGCCCTTCTGTGTACGGATTATGTCATACCACGCAAAACCCTCTCCGTAGAGCTCCTTGCGGCGTTCAGTGAGGATTTCCTCAAGGAGACTTGATCCGATGGTGGAGGTTGGTGTTGCACCGCGGAGAGTACGAAGTTCGTTGAGCAGAGTTGCAGCAGTAACATCATCACCCTGGCGCGAAGCGCATTCTGCCTCTATGAGGAGCATCTCGTCTGCACGCATGAAGCAGAAGTCTCCGGTAAGGTCAACTGTGTCGTAGAACTTCTTCGAGCAGTGGAGACCCTTGTCCGCATCATAATAAATCTGCTGACCGCGAATATCGTCGGCAGAGAAGAGTTCTGCAAACAGATCATTGAGATAGAAACAGTTGAATGACCAGAAGTCACCGCCATCGCGGGTGATATAGTTGGTCCACATGGCAAATGGGCCATAGTCACCGTTTGCGTCAAGAGTGTGCTCCTCATCAACCATCATACCCCACATCCATGACTTGGTGTCAATATTGTTGAAACCTGAGTTCCAGTCTTCATTCGAAGTCAGCGGATAACCTGAACGTGCCTTTGCAGCATATGCAGCAGCCTTGTCCCATTCGTTTCTCACGAGGTAAACACGGGCAAGGAGTCCGTTGACAACATCCTTGTCAAAATGATTCTTCGCAGACCTTGTTGCGCCCTGAAGATACTCCTCTGCAAGAGTGAGGTCGCTGATAATCTGATCGTAGGTATCGTCGATGGTGCCTCGGCTCTTGCCTTCCGTCTGGTCAGTCGTAGGCTCGGTGTAAATCGGAACACCTGGCATATTCCTCTCATGGGCAAGTACATAGGTCTGCTGGAAGAGTTGGGCAAGGTTAAAGTAGGCCCATCCTCTCATTGCAAGAGCCTCTCCGACAATCGGATTGGTCTCAGCCTCTGTCGCACCGTCAATCTGAGGAGTGTAACAGATGATGGAATTAAGGTTGTTGATTATGTTGTAATAGTAGTTCCAAAGAGCATAAGCCTTGAAGAGGTCACCTCTCTGGTGGCCCCACATATTGTAGTCATAACCATACCAGCCTCCGTTCACGATGATGTCCTCACCATCTACATCAAAAGTCATTATCTGGCTGATGTAACCCTGGGTATCGGCACGAGAGCCATAATCAAAGAAGAGAAGGTAGTAGCAGCCGTTGAGTGCTGCCTGAGCACCCTTCAGGGATACGAACACCTGGGTGTCAGATACAGAGCTCGAAGGCTCGGTAGTGAGGAACTTCTCACAAGATACGGCTGACATCAGTGATGCTGCAGCCAATATGGCGAATATATACTTTTTCATATGAATGTTCTCCTATGCTTTAGAAAGTAACCTGCACACCGAATGTGACGTTCTTGGTAGTAGGGAACCTGTTGCCGGTGGTACCGGAAACACTCTGCTCAGGATCCGTTCCGCGTTTGGCGGCAGAACCGAAAGTCAGAAGGTTGTCACCCTGGACAAAGATGCGGAGCTGATCCATATGCATCTTGTCAAGAGCCTTTTTAGGAAGAGTATATCCGAGAGTTACGTTCCTCAGGCGGAGGAAGGAGTTATTGTAGAGATACTTGTCCGAGAATGTATCCTGTGCATTCCTGTTGAGTCGAGGAAGGGATGCTCCGGTATTCTCAGGAGTCCAGGTATCGGTGAGGGCATCCGGGTGGAGAGAGAAACCCTGACGGTAGTTCACCATCTGTGAATAGTCAGTGTCATACAGGAGACCGCCTATGCTGTAGTAAAGCATTACGGAAAGGTCAATGCCATAGAACCTGAAACTATTTGTGAAGCCTCCGAATACATCCGGAAGGGAGCTTCCAAGATACTGCTTCTGGTCATCGTTGGTGACATCGGAAGTACTTTCAGTGAGGATTCTGTCAACAATGACGCGGTTGCCCTCGGAATCGGTAGCATAGATGTTCTTCCAGTACTGGTCGTTACCATTTGCAGGATTTACGCCTGCATACTTGGCTCCCCAGAAGTTGTAGCGGCTCTGACCCTCACGCCACTTGAATACACCTGCAGAAATCTCAGCCTGAGGAAGAGATGTGATTACATTCTCGTAGTGGGTAAGGTTGAAGTTCATGTTCCACTGGAAGTTCTGATTGTTGACTACGGCATAGTCGAGAACGAACTCGACTCCATAGTTTGACACGTCTCCGACATTCCTTTCAATTCCACTGAAACCGGTTGATGGAGCCATAGGCATGGTGAAGAGGAGGTCCTTTGACCTTCTGTCGAAGTACTCGATGCTACCGGAAAGTTTCCTGAAGAGAGCGAAGTCGATACCGACATTCATCTGGAGGTTGGTCTCCCACTGAAGGCCTGCATTAGGAAGACGAGAGATTACGACACCGGCATTGTCCATATCGTTGTAACCGGTAGAGTAAAGACCCTGATAGCAGTACCATGAAGAGAGGCCATCGTTTCCGACCGCTCCATAGGAAGCCTTGAGCTTGAGGTTGTCAATCCACCTTACGTCCTTGAGGAATTCCTCATTGTTGATACGCCAGGAAGCACCGGCAGACCAGAACACACCCCAACGGGACTGAGGGGAGAAACGTGAAGTTCCGTCAGCACGGAGTGATGCTGAAACATAGTACTTGTCAGCATAATCATACTCGAAACGGCTGAAGAAAGAGAGAAGACGGTAAGTGTCGGTGTATGATGTCGAGCTCACGGATGTAGCAGCAGAACTGAGTTCCGTAAGGCCGGCAAACGGGAAGCCCTTTCTTGACGCGGAAAGACCGGTAACATCACGCAGATAGCTCTCATGTCCGAGAAGCACGCCTACATTGTGATCACCGAACTCACGGTTGAAAGTGAGGAGGTTTGTCCAGGTTGTAGCGACATTCCTGTCATATGACTTGTACGCGTTTCCTCCCTCTCCGGCGGTATAACCATACTCGGCGCTGGAATATCCGTCGTACTTGTTGAGGTAGTAGTCAATTGAAATTGTGCTGCGGAAATTGAGCCCCGGGATAAACTTGACGTCAAGGTAGTTACGAGTTGATATCTGATCAACCTTTGTCTTATAGCTATTGTATGCGGCATCAGCGAGAACGTTCCATCCTGCCCAGCCTGCACGGTCAAGACCATAGTCATAGATGTAGTTGCCATTTCCGTCAACAGCATATGCACCGGTGCTGTAGTCATACTTGTAGATATTGTTGACAGTAGGTACGGTACGGAGGAACCATACTACCGAATCAGATGCCGGTGAGTCAGTGGTGCTGTGGGAGAAAGAGGTGTTGCTTCCGATCTCGAGCCAAGGCTTGATCTTGGTGGAGACATTGGAACGGGCTGATATACGGTCGAACTCCTGAGTGGTGAATATACCCCTGTCGTTGAGGTAACCGGCAGAGAAGAAATAATTGGTGTCACCCTTCTTTCCGCTGAAATCTACATTGTACTCCTGACGCGGACGGGACTGCATACACTCGTTCCTCCAGTCTCCGAACCAGAGAAGATCATCATCTGAAACGAGCATGTTACCGCTGCCGTCAACAATATTCCTGGTTGCCCAAGGAAGGATCTTGATTTCATTTGGTGTCTGGAGAGCGGCCTGCGCACCTGCTTCGGCATTGGTCATACCGGAGTCGATGTTGGCATTATAGAGAGCCTGCCAGGTTGCCTGTGCAAATTCAGTAGGGGTAAGCTGGCGAGGAAGCGGAACGGCAAGAGAAGCAAAACCTACGGTAGCGCGGAAATTCACCTTTCCGTTTTCATTCTGTCCCTTCTTGGTTGTAATCACGATGACACCGTTAGCTGCACGTGAACCATAGAGAGCGGTGGCAGAAGCATCCTTGAGGACGGTCATCGACTCGATATCGGAAGGAGCGATCGCATTGATATAACCCGAATATGCCACACCGTCTACAACGTAGAGAGGACTTGAAGAAGCGTTCATGGAACCGATACCTCGGATGGTGATCGAACCGGAAGAACCCGGCTGACCTGAGTTGTTGATAACCTGTACACCGGCACTGAGACCCTGGAGGGCCTGGGTGACGTTTGAGGCGGCTATCTTCTGAAGGTCTTCTTTCTTGACCACCGTAGCGGATCCGGTGAAAGAAGTCTTCTTTCCCTGACCATAGGCTATGACCATAGTCTCGTCAAGCATGAGAGCGTCAGGCTCGAGGAGAATCTTGTAGTCATTACCCGTGGAAAGGGTGAGAGTATGGTCACGGAAGCCGAGGCACATAATGTAGAGAGAAGTCGATTTCTCACCTGCATTTACCTTGAACCGTCCGTTCTCATCAGAGATGGCAAAAGTGCCGGCTGCCCTGTCCTGAATGGTAGCGCCTACCACCGGAGTGCCGTCTGATGAGGAAACGATAGTACCTGTAACAGGTCTCGTCTGACCGAGCGCCATCTGTGCGCACAACACGGTCAGAATGATCCCAAAGATGATTCGTTTCATAGAGTTACATTGATATTAGTTAATAATTTGGTGTGAACATTCTGTCATCGTCTGTCAAAGTGATATCCCTTCAGTTCTTCTTCCGGGAACACGCTTGCGCAAAGCTCATATAACTGTGTATCGTAATTTTTGAGCTGCTGCCTGTCCTTCAATGTGAAAGAACCGCCGCCATTCCTGTTCGGGACCTTTATGCAACAGGCATTGAACCAGGCCTGGGCACCTTCCGCAAAGTACTCGGCACTGTTCGTCATCGAATAGGACCCTTTCCAGAGTCCCTCCGCCGAAGCATTGGCAAAGGCATCCGCCAGCGCTTTCTTGAAATTGGAATCAATACGGCTCAGAGCGAAATCCACATTGTGTGCAAACTCGTGAACCATAATGCTCTGGTCCCAATACCTTTCGGTAAAGCCCGGAATTTTGATAACATTCTCCTCGCCTATGGACATCACCGGTATGGCCAGCGTTGCACCGTATCCCCTGCCTCTGGCATCCCAATCGGTTTCAGGCCACCATACGGACATCATCTTGCACTCAGGCAAGTCGGTGATGTTCTCATTGTAGGCGACCACCCCTATGCGGAAATGGCATCTTATCATCTCCTCCCTCGCCTCGGGAATGAGTGAAAGCATATGCCTGGCTATGTAGCAGACCTGAAGCAGGGCCTCGTCCTTTACCTTGTCGGATGAGAGGACAGGCAAACCGTCGCAATCCACATATTTCTTGTAAAAAGGGTCAAGCGGGGACTCCTTGTAATCCAGCCACTGGGTCAGGTCTGCCGGAGGGGTGGTCACGACATCCCCGGCAGGTTCCACAGGTTTCTCCGTATTCTCTTCCGGATTCTTACCGTTGTTGCCGCCATTCTTGGCAGGATCATATACATCGTCACTGCAGGCAGCTGAGACAGCCAGCAGTGACAACATAAGCATACATATAAAGGACTTTCTCATATTCACACGGATGCAGAACAATGCCGATAATGCTATTCCTTGTCAGCCCTCTTTCCCCAGATGGTCTCCATAAGCTGGAATCCCACAGGGTCCTTCGCTTTCAGATCCTCATAATTGAAAGGAGCATAATCGTTCTCTCCCCAGTATGCCTCGCTGATTTCGGAGAAGTACTCCCACATCGTGTTCATCGCATACACATCCTTGGTAGCAGTACCGACCTTGTCAGTGACATAGTACCTGTACCTTCCGTTCTTGTATATGTCAACGTTCTTCTTGGCATTCTCATATGCCTTCTTGATATCCGCATTATTGTCTCCACCCAGAGCGAGAGAATGATAGAGATGGCAGAGTTCGTGAAGAACCATGAGCGGCTGGTTCTGATCAGACCAGTCGACATAATATTTGTAGTTCGTGATTTCCACACAGAATTCTTTCGCAGCCAGACCGCCGTAATTAAGGCCGCTGCCTGGAGAAACATGACACCAGGCCGCACTAGGATTCTTGGCATTGTTCTCTTCAAACCAGATAGGATTCTTCTTCATGATCTTGAGCGCCTTGTCCGGAAGATTGGCCACGATAAAGTCAAGGTCATCCTTGATGTGGTCCATGGCATTGACCGCAGCCGCATCACCGATCACACTCTTGTGGAACTTATAGGTGAAGCCCTCATAAGTATAGGTCGCATAACCGTCTTTGTCGACGGTATATTCCTGTTCTTTCCCGGGTTCCTCGCCGGGATTCTTTCCTGGATCAACAGGGTTGTCCTTGCTGCATGCGGCGACTGCGAAAGCTATCGCCAAAACATAAAAGAGGCTGCGAATATTCATAAATCGAATGAATAAATATTGGATAATTATTCTATATGATTAGCTATTTACATTGCACAACACGCAAGATAGAAAAATCATTATTCATTTCCAAAAAGAAAAACGGAAAATTAAATCCTCATTTTACACGCAAATAAATCGTTCAAATAATAACTTTTTTATAAAACAACGATTAATGAAACGATATAACAGAAGCGGTTCGGGTTAAAAATTCGTATTTTTGCAAAAACTTGAATATAGTTATGAATATATCAACCATACATTTTGCAGGAGGCTGCTTCTGGGGAGTGGAACATTTCTTCCACCAGATCAAGGGAGTGGTTTCCACAAAGACCGGATATGCCAACGGAAACATCGACAACCCGAGCTACGAAATGGTATATGCCGACAACACCGGATATGCAGAAACGGTCGAGGTTCGGTATGACAGGGACAGGCTGCCGCTCGCGAAATTGCTCAGGATGTATTTCACTGCCATAGACCCCACCAGCGTGAACCGCCAGGGGGAAGATAGCGGAACACGTTACAGGACGGGCATTTACTATAGCGACCCCAACGATTTGCAAACCATACTCAAGGCATATGAGGAGCTGAGGAAAGACTTGGGCTGCGAGCCGGCGGTCGAGGTTGAGGCGCTGGGGAAATGGTATCCTGCCGAGGAGTACCATCAGGCATATCTGAAAAAGAATCCGGAAGGCTACTGCCACCTGCCCGTGAAACTGTTCGCATATGCGAAGATGTTTTCCGATCTGGAAGCGATGCTCGGGGACGAGCCGGATGTGACAGCAAGAATGGCGGAGTGCGCGGCAATGATAAGCGAAAGGCTTGGATTCTTCTGGACGGGATTTTACGTCGTCCGTCCTGCCATCGGAGGCGAGGGAGAAGAGTTGACCGTAGGGCCTTTCCAGGGTCCTGCAGCCTGCATAAGAATACAGAAAGGGAGGGGTGTTTGCGGAACAGCATGGGCGCAGGACAGGACTCAGGTCGTCCCTGACGTGGAGAAATTCCCCGGGCACATCGCATGCAGTTCTCTTTCCCGCTCCGAAATAGTGGTACCGGTACACGACTCCGAAGGTGTCATTAAGGCAGTACTCGACATAGACAGCAAGGAACTCTGCACTTTTGACAGGATTGACAGGCTCTGGCTGGAAATGGTATCAGAATTGATATA
>JAEDLE010000047.1 GCA_016295455.1 Bacteroidales bacterium | reverse complement strand
CGGTGGAAGCCATGAAGATCAAGTGGAAAGCCAGATTCTTTGGGTATGTCCGTTCCGGATGGACGTTGGTTTGGCGGAGTCTTGAATTCAGGTGTCGCTGTGTCGTTTTTTTTGATATATTTGCGTCTGCGCCAAGTTGTGTGGCTGAGAGTTCGGCCGCGGCGGAGCGGTTACTGCGTTTTGTGAGAAGGAGTTTCCTGCCTACCGATGTATCTACTTGGCATAGAGATAGATATTGCGTTTTTTTGATATGTCAGTTCCAGTCACAGGCCGGATATCGCAGATTATCGGACCGGTCGTGGATGTCCGTTTCGAGTTTCCTGAGGGGCACGCGGATTGCGTGCTTCCCGGCATCAATGATGCGCTCGCCATCCCTCGGGAGGGTGGACGTGACCTCATAGTGGAGGTACAGCAACATATTGGTGAGGATACGGTGCGCACGGTTGCGATGGATTCCACCGAGGGCCTCAGGCGCGGATTGGAGGTCAGGAGCCTTTCATCGCCTATTTCGATGCCTGTAGGCGCCCAGATCAGGGGCAGGGTGATGAATGTCACCGGTGACAGTATCGACGGTCTCGGGGATATGGACAGGAGCGGAGCGCTTTCCATCCACCGCGAGGCTCCTAAGTTCGAGAATCTCACTACTTCCCAGGAGATTCTGTCCACGGGCATCAAGGTCATTGACCTTCTGGAGCCGTATCTCAAGGGTGGCAAGATAGGCCTCTTCGGGGGTGCGGGCGTAGGCAAGACCGTGCTTATCAAGGAACTTATCAACAACATCGCCAAGAAACACGACGGTTTCTCGGTATTCGCCGGCGTCGGCGAGCGTACCCGAGAGGGCAACGACCTTCTCAGGGAGATGATCGAGTCGGGTGTCATCCGATATGGCGACGAGTTTGTCAGGAATATGGCGGAGGGCCATTGGGACCTTTCGAAGGTGGACAGGAACGAGTTGGAGAAGTCTCAGGTCGCGATGGTGTTCGGCCAGATGAATGAACCTCCCGGAGCCCGCTCGTCTGTGGCTCTCTCCGGCCTTACCCTTGCTGAATCGTTCAGGGACGGGAACGACGGTTCCGGCCCGAAGGATATTCTTTTCTTCATAGACAACATATTCCGTTTCACCCAGGCGGGTTCGGAGGTTTCTGCGCTGCTCGGCCGTATGCCGTCGGCAGTGGGATACCAGCCGACCCTGGCTACGGAAATGGGTCAGATGCAGGAGCGCATCACCTCCACCAAGGACGGATCGATTACCTCCGTCCAGGCGGTTTATGTCCCTGCCGATGACCTTACGGACCCGGCTCCGGCGACCACGTTCTCGCATCTTGACGCGACCACCGTGCTCAGCAGGAAGATAGCCGGACTTGGCATATATCCTGCCGTGGATCCGCTTGAGTCCACTTCGCGCATCCTTGATCCCAATATCGTGGGCCGCAGGCACTATGACGTGGCGCAGAGGGTGAAGCAGATACTCCAGAAGAATGCCGAACTTCAGGATATCATATCCATACTCGGCATGGATGAGCTGTCTGATGAGGACAAACTGACCGTGAACAGGGCCAGGAAGGTTCAGCGTTTCCTTTCCCAGCCTTTCTTCGTGGCCGAGCAGTTTACCGGCATACCCGGGGTGATGGTGGAAATCGAGGACACGGTCAAGGGTTTCGCAATGATACTCGACGGAGAGGTGGATAATCTTCCGGAACAGGCCTTCCTCAATGTAGGGACCATAGAAGATGCCATACGCAAGGGCGAGGAGATTCTTGCGCGGGCTGCTGAATGAGGCTGCAATGGATATCAGGCTCAGAATCATATCTCCGGTGAAACTGTTGCTGGATGAGATGGTGGATGAGGTAACCCTGCCGGGTACCCTCGGTCCTTTCGTCGTATTGAGGAACCATGCCCCCATCATTTCATCCCTTGAGCAGGGCGAAATATCATATCTCCGTGAAGGAGAGAGGTTTTCCTGTTCCATATCCTCGGGTTTCGTCGAGGTGAAGGATAATGTGGTCTGTGCTTGCGTGGAATGATGGAAAGGCTCAAGTTCATATTTGTCGCCCTGGCGCTGTTCCTGCCTTCTGTCCTGAAGGCGGAGGAACTGGATATGGACGAGTATCTCTATGGTCACGTCAGTGATGCCTACGAATGGCATCTGACCACGTTCAAGGGTCATCACGTTTCGATTCCTCTTCCTGTCATTCTCTATAGCCGCAGCAGCGGATGGCACTGCTTCCTCTCGTCCCGACTGACGCACGGGGAACAGTGGAAGGGCTTTTCAATAGTCCCTGCGGAGGGTGGCGGCAAGGGCCGCATAATGGAGACCCTGCCGGACGGAAGCCGGCTCAGGCCACTGGACCTTTCGGTTACCAAGAATGTTGCCGGATTGCTGTTCAACAGCCTGTTGCTTGTGCTGCTGGTGCTTTTCACGGCGAACTGGTACAGGCGTCACGATGCCCGCACGGAGGTCCCTTCGGGCTTTGCCGGCCTTATGGAAATGGTGGTCATGATGGTTGAGGATGACATAGCCAAGGACTGCATAGGGAAGGATTACAGGAGGTATTCGCCTTATCTTCTGACTGCCTTCTTTTTCATACTGATCAACAACCTGATGGGTCTGGTGCCGTTCTTCCCTGGCGGGGCCAACATTACCGGCAACATAGCGGTGACCCTTGTGCTTGCCCTGTTCACCTTCTTCACCGTCAACATATTCGGAAACCGGCATTATTGGAAGGAGATTTTCTGGCCGGATGTTCCCGCCTGGCTGAAGCTGCCGTTGCCTCTGATGCCGGCAATCGAGGTCATAGGTATGTTCACCAAGCCTTTCAGTCTGATGGTCAGGCTTTTTGCGAACATACTTGCGGGGCATTTCATGATTCTTGGCGTGGTGGCGGTGATTTTCCTGACTGCAGAACTCGGAGCGGCTATGAATGCTGGCCTGGGAGTTGTGGCAATAGTGCTGGGCGTGTTTATGGATATACTCGAACTGCTGGTGGCGTTCATCCAGGCATATGTGTTTACGATGCTTTCAGCGGTGTTCATAGGCCTCTCGCGGCAGACGCCTGATTAACGCCTCCCGGTCAACGGCTTACCGGATAATGGCGCCGGAACAACGTCTTCCGGACGGAAGACAAACTATAATGCACGGAATCCCTCCTACGGGCTACGTGAGCATATACAATTGATAATTATTTAATTATATGAATATGTTACTTTCAATCTTACTTCAGGCGGCAGCCGGTGCGGCTCTCGGAAAGATAGGCGCGGCTTTCGGTGCTGCCATTGCGGCGCTTGCTGCAGCATTCGGCATATCCAAGATAGGAAAGGCTGCCATCGAGGCAGGTGCGCGTCAGCCTGAGATGGCTTCGAATTACAGGATGACTGCCATCATCATCGCTGCCCTTGTCGAGGGTGCCTGCCTTTTCGCAATCGTGGTCTGTCTTATCGCAAAGTAGGAAATGTCTCTCGTAACTCCTGATTTTGGCCTGCTGGTATGGATGACGCTGATATTCGGCATAGTCCTTTTCATACTGGCCAGGTTCGGCTTCCCCGTCATCACCCGTTCGGTCGAAGCGAGGGCGGAGCGTATCCGTACCACCCTTGATGACCTGAAGAAGGCGGAGGAAAGGATGAAGGTTCTTGCCAGGGAGCAGGAGGAACTTATCGCGAGGGCGAAGGAGGAGCGCGACGCCATCATCAGCGACGCTAATCTTACCCGCAGGCAGATAGTCTCCCAGGCAAGGGAGGAAGCCCTGGCTGAGTCCGAGCGCATAGTCACCAAGGCCAGACAGGACATCGAACACGAGAAGGAGACGGCTCTGCGGGAACTTAGGGGGAAGGTGGCGGATCTTTCGATGCAGATTGCCGGGAAGGTGCTCCGCAAGTCCCTCGATGGTGATGGTGAGCAGCTGCGCTATGTCAACAGGCTGATAGACGAATTGTCCGAGCAAGACAAATGAATACCGGGGAGATAGTATCAAGATATACCAAGGCTTTTCTGGAATTCGTCGGGGATGCACCTGATGCGGATCCTGTGTTCAATGAGGTGATGACTCTGGTCAAGGCTATGAACGCACATCCCAAGCTCCGTCAGGCCCTCTCGGACCCGGTAGCCTGTACTCCGGCTGTCAAGATGGAACTTCTGAAGGCGGCCCTTGGCGGGAATATGGATCCGCGGCTGGAGCGCTTCATCTCCATGGTGATACGCAACGGAAGGACGCCTTTCCTGAGGATGATGCTTTATACCTTCCTGGACAAGGTGTTTCATCGGAAGAAGATACTCCGTGCCTCTCTGGTGACTGCAGTTCCGTCCGGAGCTCTTGAGGAAAGAATCAGGGAAGTGGTCGGGAACCTCACCGGATGCAGCATCATGGTCGAGACTCATGTCGACCCGTCTCTGATAGGTGGTTTTATGCTTACGATAGACGATGAGAGGATAGATGCCAGTGTCAAGGGCCAGCTGGATACCTTGCGCAGGCAGTTTGTGGAACAGAACAGGAGATTGGTCTGACCAATGTCTCGCAAGCCGCACAATCCTCACAACAACAGATTATTTTGAACTTGATGATATGTCGCACATATATCTGAAGCCGAGTGAAGTGTCTGAACTGCTGCTGAAGCAGTTGCAGTCCGTGGACCTTACGGCGAGGTTCGAGGAGGTGGGTTCCGTGCTCGAGGTGAGTGACGGAGTTGTCCGCATATATGGCCTCAACAATGCCGAGGTCGGCGAACTGCTTGAGTTCGGGAATGGCGTGATGGCCGTTGCAATGAACCTTGAAGAGGACAACGTCGGGGCGATGCTCCTTGGTCCGACGCATATGGTCAAGGAAGGGATGACGGTCCGCAGGACCGGGAGGATAGCTTCCGTCAATGTGGGCGAGTCGATGATTGGCAGGGTGGTGGACCCGCTGGGCAATCCTCTGGACGGCAACGGTCCCGTGACGGGAGCCCTGGTGGAGATGCCGCTTGAGCGCAAGGCTCCGGGCGTGATATTCCGTCAGCCTGTCAGCCAGCCTCTCCAGACCGGACTCAAGGCCATTGACGCGATGATTCCCATAGGCCGTGGCCAGAGGGAACTGATAATCGGCGACCGCCAGACCGGAAAGACGGCCATCGCCATCGACACCATCATCAACCAGAGGAGCAATTATCTGGCAGGAGACCCTGTATATTGCATATATGTCGCTGTGGGACTGAAGGGTTCCACTGTTGCCAACATAGTGCAGACGCTCCGGGAGAAAGGTGCCATGGAATACACCATCGTGGTTGCTGCCACCGCTTCCGATCCGGCTGCCATCCAGTACTACGCCCCTTTCGCAGGCGCGGCCATAGGGGAATATTTCAGGGATACGGGACGTCATGCCCTTGTCGTATATGACGACCTCTCGAAGCAGGCCGTTGCCTATAGGGAAATTTCCCTCATACTCCGCAGGCCTTCGGGCAGGGAGGCATATCCTGGAGATGTTTTCTACCTGCATTCGAGATTGCTGGAGAGGGCGGCAAAAATCATTGACCAGCAGGAGGTTGCGGAGAAGATGAATGATCTTCCGCCTGCCCTTGTGGGTAAGGTGAAGGGTGGCGGCTCGCTGACGGCGCTTCCTATCATCGAGACCCAGGAGGGCGATGTGTCGGCATATATCCCGACCAATGTGATCTCGATTACGGACGGCCAGATTTATCTGGACAGCGCGCTTTTCAACAGGGGTGTGCGGCCTGCGATAAACGTCGGCATATCCGTTTCCCGTGTGGGCGGCAGCGCGCAGGTGAAGTCGATGAAGAAGGTTGCCGGTACCCTGAAGATAGACCAGGCGCAGTACGGAGAGCTGGAGGCGTTCTCGAAGTTCTCGTCCGATATGGACAAGGTCACGGCGATGGCCATCGACAAGGGAAGGAAGAACAACAGGCTGCTGATACAGCCCCAGTACAGCCCTATGCCTGTGGGTGAACAGGTTGCGGTGCTCTACTGCGGCACCCACGCCCTGATGAAGGATATGGACATCGAGTCGGTGGAGGCTTTCCAGGAGGCTTTCCTCGAGAGGATGAGGAGCGTGGCTTCCGCTGAGCTGGAGGCTCTGGGCAAGGGCGTGTTCAATGAGGATATTCAACATAAGATAGAGGAGGTCGCTGCCGACGCCGCGGCGCCTTTCAGAAAGGAATC
Source organism: Bacteroidales bacterium (assembly GCA_016295455.1). Taxonomy (GTDB): domain Bacteria; phylum Bacteroidota; class Bacteroidia; order Bacteroidales; family UBA932; genus Cryptobacteroides. The sequence continues at coordinate 8,205 of JAEDLE010000047.1, read as the reverse complement.
GTTCTGAGATGTCATCCCTTAAGGAAATAAAGAGCCGCATCGCGTCGGTCCACGGCACGCTCAAGATCACGCTGGCGATGAAGATGGTCTCGTCAGCGAAGCTGCACAAGACCCAGGATCTCCTTGGGAATATGGGCCTGTACCGCACTGAACTGATGAAGATACTCGCTTCCCTTCTCAGGGACGCCCGTGCGGACTCGCCTTTCCTGCGTCAGGGGACTTCGGACCGTGTCGCCCTGGTCTGCCTTTCCTCCAACTCCTCGCTCTGCGGCGCCTTCAACCACAATGTCTCGCAGCTTGCCCTTCAGGAATATGCCAGGCTGAAGGATGAGGGGGCTTCCGCGGTGGATGTCTTCACTTTGGGCAGGCGTGTGGCGGAGTATCTGAGCCGGAATGGTGTCAAGATCAGCGCTGATTATTCGAATCTGATGGTTAAACCGTCGTATTCCGACATTTCCGCTCTGGCCGACAGGCTCACGCGGGATTTCGCGGAGGGGCGTTTCAGAAAGGTGGTACTGGTGTATAGCCATCAGAAGTCGATGGCGGTGCAGCAGCCTGTGAGCGAGATATATCTCCCTCTGACCCTTGAGTCAAAGGAGGGGGATGAGTCTGCAGAGGATGAGTTCATTCTTGAACCTGATGCGGGGACTCTGCTGAAGACCCTGCTGCCGAAGGCGCTCAGGATACGTCTCTACAATGCGGTTCTGGATTCCGCCTGTGCCGAGCATGCGGCCCGCATGGTTGCCATGCAGACAGCCTCGGACAATGCCGGCAACCTGCTGCAGGAACTCAGACTGGAGTATAACAAGAGCCGTCAGCAGAAGATTACCAATGAGATACTGGATATAGTGGGAGGCTCGTCGGCCCGATGAGGCATGGACGTGCTCCTGCAGTAAAGAATATGAACACACGGCCTTGCGGCCGCACAGATGACCATATGCATATGGAGTTTGACAGTAGTTTGAAATTCAAGGATTTGAAGACGGTTTTCGTCAAGTCGGACCTGGAGGTGGAGCCTTTTGTAGGCAAGGTCTGGGACATAGCCGCCGGCTGTGTGAAGAACATAGGCCAGGCGGGGGAGAGTGAGATGTGGCTCGATTATTCGGATGCGCTCCGGACCAGGCATCTTGCCGTGCTTGTGTTGCAGGCAGAGGGCGGTTTTGAGCTGAAGTTCCGAGGCGGTTCGCGTCCGGGACTGATGGCCGATGTTCTGCTGATGGCTTTTGCTCTGGCGGCGTTCTGGCTGATGGGCAAGGTCTTCGTGCCGCACCCTCCTGCCATATGCATTGCGGGTATTGTGGCTTGTGTTGCGGCTGCGCTTGGCCTGGTGCTGCATTGTGGCAAGGCTTTTGGAGCGGAGCAGGCGGATTTTTTGACTAACAAGATTTTGGAACAGATATGAAAAGGAATTTTCTTCTTGCGGTTCTGGCCCTGGTGATGGCCCTCCCTTTGGGCGCCCAGAATCTGCTCAGGCATAACTATAAGAAAAACAATCTGATATACACCGCGGCGGAGAGGCAGCGCATCGAGGCTCCCTCTTCCAAGGATTACGCCCTGCAGGTGAAGCTTTCGCGTGTGCTCTTCACTGACGGGCAGCCTGTATATATACTCCGCATTGATGTGGAGGATGCCGTGGCCTGGAAGATGCCGGTGAATGCGCCCCTTACCATTACGACCTCTGACGGGAAGCAGGTGCTGCTCAAGAACAGCGGGGATGCTCCGAATATGGTGGCTCCCCAGGGAGTGAAGAATCCTTCGGGCAAGACAGTGTTCCTCAATTACGGGGAGTATTATCTGGAGCAGCCGGATATGGACAAGCTGCTTTCCGGCATCGTATCCGTTGACCTGACCAAGCGCTGGTCTTCTGACGGAAGAATCAAGGTCACCTACAAGAACAATGAGCTGGGCTCGGCCCTTTCCCGTCAGTACAAGGCTATTACATCAGCTCCGAAACCGTCCCGCGAGCTCGGCTCGAACCTGCATTCGCTTCAGGACCAGAGGGGCAGCCGTCTGGTGGAGACCAACAGCGTGAAGGTGGGCGACGGCATTTCAGCCTCGATGGTCTATCTCTATTATGCTGCGAGCAATTCCGAGAGCATAGACCTGAATCTCCAGCTTGACGGTTACACCGTGCCTTTCACCAACAGCGTGAAGATAGTCACCCGCAGCGGCGAGACCATAGTTCTCAAGCAGGAGAAGGATATGCCTGCGGGTCGTGTGATCTGCTATCCTACGCTTGAGCAGGTGAGGCAGATGTCCCGCGGAGTGGCGAGACTGGTGGTGCAGACTACGGGCGGGGAGAAGACTTTCACTTTCCCTTCCGACGAACTGGGCAAGGCGGTGGACACGCTCTACAATTCGCTGATGACAGTTTCGGTGCTCTGATGCTTTTTGCGGTCCGGTTAATGGCATGGGACCCGTGTAACTTATAAAACTTCAATATTATGGAAAACAAAGAATGCAGAACGGCTCGCGGGGCTTTTTTCATAATGCTCGGCCTGATAGTGCTCGGTCTTATGGTCCCTGTTGCGGCCAAGGTGTTCCGTTCTTATGAAAGGACGGTGACTGTCAAGGGTTTGTGTGAGAAGGAGGTGGCTGCAGACAAGGTGATATGGCCGGTCAGCTTCAAGGTTGTGGGCAATGATCTCGAGGCTCTCAATGAAGAGATCAACTCCAAGACGGCATATGCCCGTTCTTTCCTTGAGAGGGGCGGGGTCGGAGCTCAGGACATAAGTGTCAGCGTGCCCGTGGTTTCTGACAAATATGCCAATGAATATGGCGACAACAACCGGCTCTACCGTTATGTCGCTACCTGTACCGTCACGGTCTGCAGCAATGAGGTGGACAAGGTGCTGGCCCTGATGGGCAGGCAGTCCGAACTTCTGACCCAGGGCATAGTCCCGAGCAGCGAGTGGCAGTCCCAGCCCCAGTTCCTCTTCGAGGGGCTCAATGACATCAAGCCTGAGATGATCCAGGAGGCGACACGCAACGCGCGTCTTGCCGGGGAGCAGTTCGCCAAGGACAGCGGGAGCAGGCTGGGCAAGATCCGTTCGGCTTCCCAGGGCAGTTTCTCCATCGAGGACAGGGATTCCAATACTCCTCAGGTGAAGCGTGTCAGGGTCGTTACCAGTGTCGTTTATTATCTTAACCGTTAATTAATGATCTGCTGGTTTTCGGGTTGTGGAAACAGCCGTTTCGTGGCTGAAACCCTTGCTTCCCTGCTTGATGAGCGTCTGGTATCGATTCCGGAGGCCCTCAGGCAGGGAAGCTGCCGTCTTGATCTGGCCCCGGGCGAGAGGCTGGGTTTTGTCTGGCCGGTCTATTGCTGGGCTCCGCCTCCGATAGTGCTTGATTTCGTGTCGCGTATGTCCGTTTCTGGCAGCGCTTCACACGTTTTCTTCGTGGCGACCTGCGGTGACAATGCGGGTCTTGCGGAGCAGGTCTTCCGCAGGGCTCTCAGGCGCAGGGGACTGCAGCTGGATTCGGCATATACCGTAGTGATGCCTGAGACCTATGTCAATCTGAAGGGTATGGGTCTTGACACTCCCGAGGAAGCGAAGTCGAAGGTGGAGGCTGCACGCCGTCTGCTGCCGGAGATTGCAGGGTCGATCCGTTCGGGGGAATGTTCCTCGCGTGTCGAGAAGGGAGGTTCGGCATGGTCCAAGACTTATCTTGTGAGGCCGTTTTTCAATGCATTCCTGGTGACAGACAAGCCTTTCCGCGTAAGTGAAGAGTGCACTGGCTGCGGCCTCTGTGCCCGCCTTTGTCCTGTCCGGAACATCAGCATCAAGGACGGGAAACCCATATGGAACGGCAACTGTCTTACCTGCAATTCCTGTTACCATCATTGTCCGGCCCACGCCATTTCTTTCGGGAAGGCCACAGAGGGAAAGGGACAGTATTATTTCGGGAAATATGATTGATATGCGTACCTTTGCCACATACTGAACCGGGTTATGAACAGTCTGAAACTTACTATGCTGGGGACCGGCAACGCAATGGTCTCACATTGCTACAATACCTGTTTCACCATAAGTGACGGGAGTGAACATTTGCTTGTCGATGCGGGCGGCGGCAACCAGATATTCCGTCAGCTGGAACTCGCCGGTATCGACCGGAACTCAATCCACCATATCATCCTGACCCACAAGCATACTGACCATATACTCGGGGTGATATGGATGATCAGGGCTATAGGCCAGGCCATGCACAGCGGTAAATATGAGGGGGATGCCTATATATATGGCAACGATGAGGTGATGTCCATACTTGAGCAGATCGCGATGGCCATCGTGGACGGCCGTCAGCGCCGTTTCATCGGGGACAGGATTCATCTGGTGACTGTCCTTGACGGGGAGGAACGTGTGCTTCTTGGAAGGAAACTGACTTTCTTCGACATAGGCTCGACCAAGGCGAAGCAGTATGGCTTCTCTATGGAATTGCCTGACGGAACCCGACTTACCTGCTGCGGTGACGAACCGTGGAACGAGTGTGAACTCAAGTATATGGATAATTGCAGCTGGCTGCTGCATGAGGCTTTCTGTCTGCATTCCCAGGCTGACATATTCCATCCATATGAGAAGCATCATTCGACCGTCAGGGATGCGGCCTCCCTTGCCGCACGTTTCGGAATAGGGCATCTGGTGCTGTACCATACCGAGGACAGGAACATTGCCGACAGGAAGGTGCTGTATATGGAGGAGGGCCGCGAGGTGTATGACGGTGACCTGTATGTTCCGGATGACCTGGATGTGATACTTCTTGGTTGATGCGGGAAATGATGGATTTCCGTATCCTGGCTATATTTGGATATCCCGGTCTGTGCAGGAGTGTGTCGCATCAGTGTCGGGGTACGCATAATTGATGATAAAGGATCATATCATGAGTTTTTTGGGAAATCTGCTATGGCTGATTCTGGGTGGGTTGGTGATAGCGCTGATTTATTTCATTGTGGGGCTGCTTTTCTGCGTCAGCATCATCGGCATACCTTTCGGTCTGCAGCTGATGAAGCTGGGTGTTCTGGCCCTGTCTCCTTTCGGGAAGGATATTGCGACCAATCCGTCTTTCAACGGCTGTCTTTCCATTTTCATGAACGTGCTGTGGTTCCTGATAGGGGGCTGGAATGTCGCACTTCTCCATCTGGGCATAGGCCTGATCTGTCTGATCACGATAATCGGCATTCCTTTCGCCCTGCAGCATTTCAAGCTGGCGTTGGTGGCGGTGTTCCCGTTCGGCTCGACTATGGTGTAGTAATTAATCTTCAAACGGTAACCTGCTTCATATCATGTATTTCTTTCCGGTCCATATTTCCTCCTTCATCAGTCACGTAGCTGCCGCTACGCTCCATCTTCGGGTGATGATCCGGAAATCTGAGGCATGTTCTTTCGGATTCCCTGATATGCGGATGCAGAGCGTCGTCCTGGGGCTTCGGAAAGAGGACCGTGACAGGTTGGCATATTCATAGATTTTTAGTTTTTCTGGCGATATGAAAGATTTTAAGTATTATGCTCCGACGGAGGTCGCGTTCGGCCGTGATTCGGAGGAAAGGATAGGTGAGCTTGCCCTCAAGTATGGCGCTCACAAGGTTCTGGTGCATTATGGCGGTTCTTCTGCAGTCCGTTCCGGTCTGATTGACAAGGTTTATGGACAGCTTCAGAAGGCCGGTCTGGCTTATGTCAGTCTTGGCGGGGTGGTGCCGAATCCGCGTGTGTCCAAAGTCAGGGAGGGCATCGAACTGTGCCGCAGGGAGGGTGTCGATTTTATCCTTGCTGTGGGTGGTGGCTCTGTAATCGATTCTGCCAAAGCTATTTCCGTGGGCGTTCCTTATGACGGGGACGTGTGGGACTTCTATACCCGCAAGGCTTATGCTTCTGTCTGTCTGCCTCTCGCGACGGTTCTGACCATCCCGGCAGCGGGCAGTGAGATGAGTGACGGCAGCGTGATTACCAATGAGGACGGGAATCTGAAGAAGGATTACTGCACGGACATATTCCGCTGCAAGTTCGCGGTCATGAATCCTGAGAGGACCTTTACGCTTCCTCCTTTCCAGACTGCCTGTGGCGTGGTGGATATGATGATGCATACGATGGAGAGGTATTTCTCCCACGATGACGATATGGTCCTTACGGATGCGGTTGCCGAGAGCATACTCCGTACCGTGATGGATTGTGCATTCAAGGTGCTCAGGGATCCTCAGGACTATGTCGCCAGGGCTCAGCTGATGTGGGCCGGAAGCATCGCGCACAATGACCTTACGGGTTGCGGCACCACCGGCGACTGGGGTACGCATATGATTGAGCATGAGCTCAGCGGAATGTTTGACGTGGCTCACGGCGCCGGCCTCGCGGCTGTCTGGGGCAGTTGGGCGCGTAACGTGTATATGCTCCTGCCTTCCCGTTTCGCCCGTTTTGCCGTGAACGTGATGGGGGTCACCAATGATTTCACTTCGGTGGAGAAGACCGCTCTGGCGGGCATCGAGGCTGCGGAGCGTTTCTTCCATGCCATCGGGATGCCTGTCTCCATCCCCGAACTGATAGGCCGTCCTGCCACGGAGGAGGAGATCCTGAAGATGGCGGATACCTGCACCGGAGGCGACAGCCACAGTGTCGGCGTGTTCAAACCGCTGTGGAGCGCTGACATCGCAGCTATCTACAGGGCCGCGAACGGGTAGGGGGCTCCCGTTTTCCAAGATGGTCGGATTCAAGCTTGCAGTCTTTTGAATCCGACCTTTTTTTGTCATCCTCGTCTCCTTTCTTGCCATTTGTGCCATGTTGAAGGCCGGTACTATTGAATAGTGAAATATTTTGAACTGTATGTGAAGACGGGATTGATGGGGATTGGTTATGTTTGGGTAACTATAAACACAGAGGGCCTCGAGCCCGAAAATTAATAACCAATATGAACAAGAATCGTTTATTTTTATTTACAGCTGCGGCTTTGTTGGCCGCCTCTTGTGCAACCAATGCCCCTGCACCTGCTCCTGAGGTGGTTCTTCCTGGTGAACAGGCTCCTCTTGCCGACCCGGGCCAGAAGAATTTCGGCGGTTCCGCTACCGGTGACACTACCGGAAGGGCGGCGCGTCTGAAGGCTATGAGGGAGGAGATGAACAAGGTCAGGACTGTCCATTTCAATGACCTCAGCATGAGTGATCCTTACATCTATGCTGATGAGGCTACCAAGACTTATTATCTTACCAGCTCCGGCGGCCGTCAGTACAGGTCCAAGGACCTCGTGATGTGGGAGGGCCCTTACAATGTAATCGACATCAGCGGTACCTGGATGGAGAAGGCCGGCTTTGCGGCTGCGGCAGAGATACACAAGGTGGGTGATTACTACTATTATGCAGGTACCTGGAGCGATCACAGCGATCTTATCCAGCAGGTTCCTAGGCGTTATAATGTGCCTCACAACCAGACTGTTCTCCTTCGTGCTTCCAATCCGGAGGGACCTTATGAGGTCTTCGACAGGAATCCGAACCACGATTACCAGCCTCGTGAGTGGGACTGTATCGACGGTACCCTTTATGAGGAGAACGGACACATCTATATGATTTTCGTGCACGAGTGGACCCAGCTTATCGACGGTACCATGGATTATGTGGAACTTTCCGCTGACCTTGCCGAGACCATTTCCGAGCCTGTGACCATGTTCAGGGCTTCCGAGAATCCGTCCTGCGGTGAGATGAATTCCCTTGGCGAGGCTACTTTCGGCCTCAAGATGCCGGGTTGGGTGACCGATGGCCCTCAGATGTTCCGCACCAAGACCGGCAAGCTCGGCATGCTTTGGGCTACTTGGGGCAAGGAGCGTTATTTCCAGGCCATATGCTATTCTGAATCAGGCACTATCGCAGGTCCTTGGATTCAGGAACCGGAGCCTTTCCTCGCCGACAATTCCGGTCACGGTATGCTTTTCAAGACTTTCGAGGGCAAGCTCATTTATGTCGTGCATCACTCTGAGGGCAACGGCCCGAGGAAGCCTCAGTACTGGACTGTGGATGATTCTGGCGACAAGCTCGTGCTCGGTGAGCGCATCATAGTTCCTCAGGACTGATTGTCCGTATTGGCCCGATGTCCTGATTTGTAAAGCAGGCTCTGGAATACGGGCCGGGATGAAATAAAGGAAGAGGCCGGCCATCTTGGGTCGGCCTCTTCTCTTTGTTCGCCCAGCACGAACGTACTCTAACGGGTGCAAGTCCCCAAACCGCCC
>JAEDLE010000046.1 GCA_016295455.1 Bacteroidales bacterium | reverse complement strand
AACCGTCCACGTCACCCTTGACGATGACGTTGAGTTCCTTGAAGTTGCCGATGGCTATACGCCTTCCGATCTCCTCGAGGGTCATATGCTTCTGGGTCTTGATGCCCTGGATGCGGAGCAGCTGCTCACGCTTGTTGGCAATTGACTTGGCCTCCTTCTCGTCGAGCATGATGTTGAACTTCTCGCCCGCGCTCGGAGCTCCGTTCAGGCCGAGTATCGACACCGGGGTGGACGGACCTGCCTCGTCGACGTTCTGTCCGCGTTCGTTCAACATCGCCTTGATGCGTCCGTAGTAGCTTCCGCTGAGCATCATGTCGCCCTTGTGGAGGGTTCCGTTCTGCACCAGCACCGTCGCCACGAAGCCGCGGCCCTTGTCGAGGGACGACTCGATGACAGCTCCGGTTCCGAGCTTCTTCGGATTCGCCTTGAGGTCCATCATGTCGGTCTCGAGAAGCACTTTCTCGAGAAGCTTGTCCACATTCAGTCCCTTCTTCGCCGAAATCTCCTGGCACTGGTACTTGCCGCCCCAGGCTTCGGTGAGTATGTTCATCTGAGCAAGCTGCTGGTAAATCTTGTCAGGGGTTGCTCCCGGCTTGTCTATCTTGTTGATGGCGAATACCATAGGTACGCCTGCGGCCTGTGCGTGGTTAATGGCCTCGACGGTCTGCGGCATCACTGCGTCATCGGCTGCGATGATGATGATGGCAAGGTCGGTCATCTGGGCGCCTCGCGCACGCATTGCGGTGAAGGCTTCGTGTCCAGGGGTGTCGAGGAAGGTGATTCTCCTGCCGTCAGGCATCTTCACATTGTATGCTCCGATGTGCTGGGTGATACCTCCGGCCTCGCCGGCAATCACGTTGGTCTTCCTTATGTAGTCGAGGAGGGAAGTCTTACCGTGGTCGACGTGTCCCATCACAGTGATGATAGGCGGCCTGGTGACGAGGTCTTCCTCCCTGTCTTCCTCCTCCTGCTCGATTTCCTGGGTGAGCTCCGCGGTCACGAACTCGACCTTGTAGCCGAACTCCTCCGCCACGAGCACCAGGGTCTCGGCGTCGAGCCTCTGGTTGATGGACACCATGAGGCCGAGGCTGAGGCAGGCTCCGATGACCTTGTTCACAGGGGTGTTGTCCATAAGTGTGGCAAGGTCGTTCACGGTCACGAACTCAGTCACCTTGAGCACCTTCTTCTCGGCGGCCTCCTGCTGGAGTTCCTCCTGGAGCTTGAGGGATGCGAGCTCTCGCTTCTCCTTCCTGTACTTGGCTCCGAAGTTGCTCTTCTTGCTGTCGTTCATCTTCGCATATGTCTCCTTGACCTGCTTCTGGATCTCCTTCTGCATCTCCTCCTCTTCGGCCTCGGTCATTGCAGGCTTGAAGCGGTCGCGGTTGCGTCCCTTGCCGTTCTGGGCATTGTTCTGGCCCTGGTTCTTTCCGTTCTTGCCGTTCCTGTCATTCCTGCCCTGGCCCTGCTGCTTTCCGCCTTCGTTGTTCCCGCGGTTGTCCTTTCCTCCTTTCCTGGAGTCGTGCTGGTCAACCTTGTTCACATCGACCTTCTGGCTGCGGTCCTTGGATATGCGCTCTCTCTTCTGCTTCTTCTTGTCGAACTGGGAGAGGTCCACCTTGCCGACTATCTTGAGTCCGCCGGCGCTGACCGGCTCGACTGGCTTCACTACGGACACCGGCTCCTCCACGACTGCAGGGGCTGCAGGCTCGTCCGCCGGGGTCTGAGCGGACTTGCTTTCCTGTGCCTCCTCCCTGTCTGAAGGAAGCTCTTCCGCCGTCTGGGCGGCAGGCTCTTCCTCCACCTTTGCGGGCTCCTCTGCAGGAGCCGCCTCTTCCTGTTCTTTGGCTGCAGATTCCTCCACCGGCTGAGGGACTTCCTCCTTGACCTCCGGATGTTCCACGGCTGCTGTCTGAGGCGCTTCTTCCTGCACGGTCTGCGCCACCGTCGAAGCTGGCTTCTCGACCACATTGCCGGACGACAGGGAAGTGCTCGTTATGATGGTCTCCCTTGCCGGCTCATAGTCATCCGCCTCCTCGGTCTTCTTCCTGGAGTTCTTCTCTATGATTTCCTTCATCTTGATGTCGACCTTTGCAGCCTCCTGAACCGCCTTGCGGTCATCGCCGAACTTCTTCTCGAGGTCCGGGAGATATGAATCCGACACCTTGGCGTTGGGATTGAGCTCCAGGCCGGCGCCTCTCTCGTTGAGGAAATCCACGAGGGTGCCTATGCCGATGTTGTATTGCTTTGCTAGTTTGTTCAGTCTGATTTCTGCCATATAAACCCCTTTATAATATTCTGATTAGTCTTCAAATTCGGCCCTGAGGATGTCCATGACCTCCTCCACGGTCTCGTCCTCGAGGTCTGCCCTCTTGGCTATGTCGGCAGCCGAAAGCGCGAGCACGCTCTTGGCGGTGTCGCATCCGATGGCCTGGAGCCTCTCGATGATCCAAGCATCGATTTCGTTGTCGAACTCGCTCAGGAGTACATCCTCCTCGTCTGCGTTGGCGTCGCCCTGAGGATCCTCCCTCCAGACTTCGATCTCCCTGCCTACGAGCATGCTGGCGAGCCTGATGTTGCAGCCGCCCTTGCCTATGCCCTTCTTCACTTCGTCCGGATGCATATACACCTTGATCTTGCCGTCCTCGCCGTTGAGGTCGATGGAGGAGATCTTCGCAGGGCTGAGCACCCTCTGGATGAGGAGCTGGGTGTTGGTGGTCCACTGGAGGACGTCTATGTTCTCGTTGCGGAGCTCGCGTACTATGCCTATGATGCGTGATCCCTTGACGCCGATGCAGGCTCCGATAGGGTCGATCCTGTCGTCATATGACTCCACTGCAACCTTTGCGCGCTCTCCCGGGATGCGGGCCACTTTCTTGATGGTGATGAGGCCGTCGTAGATTTCCGGAACCTCCTGCTCGAAGAGCTTGATGAGGAACTCGTCCGATGTCCTGGAAAGGACGATGTACGGAGTGGTGTTGTTCTTCATCTCCACGCTCTTGATTATGGCGCGGACGGTATCGTTCTTCTTGAAGTGCTCGCCCGGTATCTGCTCCGACTTGGGCAGCCTGAGCTCGTTCCTGTCCTCGTCGAGGATGAGCGCTTCCTTCGACCAGGTTTGGTAAACCTCGCCCGTGAAGAGCTCGCCCACCTTCTCTGCGTACTTGTTGTAGAGATTTGCCTTCTCGATGTCCATTATCCTGCCCTGCAGGTTCTGGCGTATGTTGAGTATGCCTCTCCTTCCGAAGTCCTTGAGCTCCACCTTTCTGGTGAAGGTCTCGCCGATTTCGTAGTCGTCCTCGCCCATCTCCTTGAGCTCGTCGAGCGAGATCTCGGTGTTCGGGTTCTCCACCTCTTCCACGACGTCGAGGTTCTGGTAAATCTCACAGTCTCCCTTGTCGACGTTTATGATGACGTCGAAGTTGTCCGCTGAGCCGTAGGTCTTGGCGATCTGCGTGATGAAGACATCCTTCAGCACACCCATCATCACCGGCCTGTCAATGTGCTTTTCGTCCTTGAAGGACGCGAACGCACTCTTAAGATCGATTTTCTCTTCTGCCATTGTCTATATTGTTTTTTTTCATTTGTCGAATGAAACGTGCGGCCTGACGCTGTTGATTTCGCTGAAAGGGAACCTGTCCTCGTGAACCACCGCAACTTTCTTCTTCTTTCCCTGTGGCACTTCCATTACGCTGTACCTCAGGAATATGCCTTCCTCGTCTGCATCCAGCAGCTCCGCAGTCATGCTGCGCCCGCCCCTGAAGCGTACCTCCACCTTCTCACCCTTGGCCTTCAGGTACTGCCTGAGGTCCTTGAACGGAAGGTCAAGCCCTGCCGAGGTGACGGTAAGGGAGTAGTCCGCCGCGTCCTGGTCCCACATCTCGTGGAAACTCTTGTCCAGGCTTACGCAGTCCTCAAGGTCCACGTTTCTGTCCATGGCTTCTATGACTATGGTAACGTCATTGTCCGCGCTCACTTCCACATCCACGAGGAAGCATCCGCGCTCCTCGACCTTTGAGGAAAACCTTTCCCTTATCTCTTTCTCGAAAGCGTTCATCGTCGCAAAATTTAAAAAAGATAGGAGACGCCCTCGTCCCCTATCTCTACCGCGTTGCAAATATAGTCAAAATATTTCAGAATCCGTCATTATTTTTCTGAGTTGTAGTCTTTATGGTCATAATTTTGTATAAAGCTAACTTTTTGGACACTGATGAGAAGAAAGTAACACTTTTTGCTTAACTTTGCAGACTGAATAAAAATTAACAGACTAAGAATTATGGAATTTACCGCCAAGCAGCTGGCGCAGGTTCTGCACGGAACGGTCGATGGAGACCCGCAGACCAAGGTCTCGGACATAGCCAAGATAGAGCACGGAAAGCCCGGACAGCTCTGCTTCTATGCCAACCCCAAGTACGAGCAGTATGTCTATACCTGTCAGGCCAGCATACTTCTGGTAAACAAGGATTTTGAACCGAAGGAAAAACTTCAGGCCACACTCGTGAGGGTGGATGACACCTATTCCGCCCTGGCCACCCTGCTCAAGTACGTGTCCGCGAGGAAGCGTACCGACAGGCGTCACAGAGGATTCCGCTCGTCGTGGTTCCTCACCACCAGATTCGGAAAGAAGGTCTACCTTGGCAGCCACTCCTACGTGGGACACCATGCCGTGGTGGGTGACTACACCAAGATTTTCGAGAATGTCTATATCGGTGACGAGACCAGGATAGGCAAGCACTGCATCATATACCCCGGGGTCGTCATATACCCGGGAATGATAATCGGGGACAACGTCATCATACACGCGAATGCCGTGATCGGTTCGGACGGTTTCGGGAATGCCCCGCAGCCTGATGGTTCGTGGGAGAAGATCGAGCATCTGGGCAATGTGATCATCGGCGACAACTGCGAAATCGGCGCGGGAACGACGATAGACAGGGCCGAGTTCGAGTCCACGATACTGGGAAAGGGCGTGAAGATAGACAATCTCTGCCAGATAGCGCACAATGTGGAGATTGGTGACAACACGGTGATGGCCGCCCAGTGTGGGATAGCCGGTTCCACCAAGATAGGCAAGAACTGCGTGCTCGCCGGACAGGTCGGAGTGGCGGGACACCTAAAGATAGCGGACAACACCACTCTCGCCGCGCAGACGGGAGTAATCGGAAATGTCCGCAAGGAAGGTCAGGTGCTTTTCGGTTCCCCGGCCCTCCCTATCCGCACATTTTTGAAGAGCTACGCCAAGTTCAAGCAGGCGGGCGAGGAATGAAAAACCGGTCCGCACGGACCTGCGGACCAGAATCAAAAGAAAACAGATGCGTCAACATACTTTGAGCAGGACATACGCTTTCGAGGGCAAGGGCCTTCACACGGGTGTCCACACCAGGATGAACGTAAGACCGGCTGAGCCGGGAACGGGAGTCGTGTTCGTCAGGACCGACCTCGGAGGGGCTTCGGTGGCCGCCGTGGCCGAGAATGTCTCAAGCACTGCCCGCTCCACCACTCTGGAGCAGGGCCAGGTGCAGGTGCATACGGTCGAGCACATCCTTTCCGCCCTTACAGGCATGGGCATAGACAATGCCGTGGTCGAACTGGACAATATCGAGGTGCCAATACTTGACGGAAGCGCCCGTCCCTATGTCGAGGCTTTCTCTTCGGATCCGCTTCCTGAACAGGATGCCCCGAGAATATGCCTGAGCGTCGACTCTCCGGTCGAGGTCAGGGATGAGAAAAGCGGCTCCTGGGTCAGGATAGAGCCTGCGGATGAGTTCTCCTACGAGCTGACCGTGGACTTCAATTCAAGGGTCCTCGGAGTGCAGACCCTGCGCTGGGATGCCTCGGTGCCATATGCCTCTGAGATAGGCATATGCAGGACTTTCGTGTTCTTCCACGAGATAGAGTATCTCTTTGCGAACAATCTCATCAAGGGTGGTGACGTGGACAATGCGATAGTCGTGGTGGAACATCCGGTGACTCCGGAGCAGGTAGATGCGGTTGCCGCGAAGATAGGCAAGGCAGCGCTTGCGGTCGAGGGGAACGGCTATCTCAGCAATGTCAGTCTCAGCTTCCCGGACGAGTGCGGCAGGCACAAGATGCTCGACATGATAGGTGACCTCCGTCTCTGCGGAGGTTTCCTCAAGGCGAAGGTGACGGCCTTCAAGCCGGGTCACGGAATAAATACTCTGACAGCAAAGGCCTTCAGGAAGGCAATGAACAAATAACAGATTCATTATGAACAAGATCCATCCACTTGCAACGGTAAGTCCGAAAGCAGTCCTCGGGGACAATATCGAGATCGGACCATATGCATTCATAGATGACGACGTCAAGATAGGTGACGGCTGCAAGATACTGCCTCACGCTACCATATTCAAATATGTCACGATGGGAAGCAACTGCACCGTATATCCGGGAGCGGTTGTGGGCGCCGAGCCTCAGGACCTCAAGTTTGACGGTGAGGTGACTTATGTCGAGATAGGCGACAATGTGACCATACGTGAGTGCGCCACCATCAACAGGGGTACCAAGGCCAGCGGCAAGGGTGTCACCAAGGTGGGCAGCAACACCCTGATAATGTCTTATGTACATATCGCGCACGACTGCAACGTGGGCAGCCACTGCATACTCGTGAGCTATGTCGGCATAGCCGGAGAGACCGAGGTCGGCGACTGGGCCATACTCGGCGGCGGAGCCAAGGCTCACCAGTTCTCCAGAATCGGGGCTCACGCGATGATAGGAGGAATGTCCAGGATCAACAAGGACATACCTCCGTATGTGCTCTGCGGCAGGGAACCGATCTCCTTTTGCGGCGTGAACATAGTGGGTCTGCGCAGGCGCGGCTTCGACTCGGACGTGATACGCAACATCAAGGATATCTACGAGACCATCTACTTCGGCGGCTTCAACATTTCTGACGGTTGCGCCAGGGTTGAAGCTGGCTTCCCGCAGTCTCCGGAGAGGGATTACATCCTGGACTTCATAAGGTCTTCCAAGAGAGGCATAATCAAGGCCAGCACCTCAAGCGAGAAGCTTGACCTCGAGTAGTGGTTCTCTCCCTGGCATATTTTCCGCCGCTTTCGTGGTTCGCCGCGGCGGCACGCGATTTTACCCTGTCAGCCGACAGGGTAATTCCGTCTGTGGTGACCATTGAAGCCTGCGAGAACTACCAGAAGCAGAGCTACCGAAACCGCTGTCTCATCAGCACGGCCAACGGGGTGGAGGCGCTGAGTGTTCCTGTGGTCCACGAGGGCGGTACCTTCAAGCTGCCGATACGCAGCATCAGGGTGGATTATTCCGTGCCCTGGGTACAGCGCAGCCAGCGGGCGATTTCTTCAGCCTATGACTCTTCAGCCTTCTTCGAGTATTACCGCGACGAACTCTTCGCCATTCTTGACTCCCGTCCCGAGACTCTCTGGGAACTGGATATGGCGATAATCGACTTCTTCGTCAGGAAGACGGGCATAGCCGTGCAGCTGCGGCCGAGCGAGGTCTATGAGCGTCATCCCGAGGAGGATCTTAGGGATGTCATCCATCCGAAGCGCCCCAACGGTATACTCGCTCAGCTGGGACTGGAAAAGCCGTATTTCCAGGTCTTTTCCGGGAAATACGGCTTCAGGTCCGACCTGTCCGTGATGGACCTCCTTTTCAACGAAGGCCCGGACAGCATCATGTATCTGAAATCATTCTAGAATCTCCATCCGAAAGTCATCACGATGCTGGCGAGGCTTGCCCTGTTCACGATTTCAGGCGAGAGCACGAAGCGGGTACCAGCGTCGTAGCTCGGGTAAGGGTAGATGTATTCCACAGGGTCTATCCTGCTCCTCAAGGCAAGGTCGCAGAAGAAGGAACGCGGTGATCTGTAGCCCACGCCGCAGGCTATGCTCTGGGTGAAGGTGCCCGGAGAAACCTTGGCTCCGCTGTCGTTGATGTACCTTTCAGGCGTGCTCGTGAGATTGTAGCCGAAACGCAGCGCCAGAGCCGGGAGCACGTTCATCTCTGCACCAATCCTGAGCATATGCGAAACTCCCGCGCCGTCCTCGATGCTCCGGTTCGAATTGTCGAATCCGCCATTGTCTGAAGATCCTATCTCCTTGAATCTCATAGAGGAATAGTTGCACAGCTCATAGTCCACGCTCACCAGTCCCGCCTTTCCGAAGGTATATGCCACACCGATATCCGCCCTCATAGGGGAAACCAGCCTGTAGTCATATATGTATTCGTCCTTCTCGGAGATGTCCTCGTAGCCATATGCATTGTCGAAGTCGGTCTCGCCGCTGTACCAGAGATGCTCGGTGATGTAGTTCACGGTCGGTGTCTGCACCGAGGCTCCTAGCCTGAGCCCTCCGACAGGGTTGTAGATGATGCCGAACTTGCCGTATAGTCCCGAGCCGCTCGCTCTGTAGTACTCCCTCATCCTCATGGACTTGAAGTAGTCGGTCTGTCCGTCTACGGTGACCGGGAAGTCGGTCACGTTGACCGCGCTCTCCGAAATCTGCATCCTGCTGCTGTAGCTCAGGTCGGTGATTCCGAGGTTCGCGCCTATGTAGAGGCGGTTGTTGAAGTTCATTCCGAAGTTGAAGACTATGTCTGATTTAGAGCCGGTCGTGAGTTTGCCGTATTTCTGGCGGAGCTCGCCGAGTACCGGATAACTTCCGTCAGAGGCTATGCCCTGGGCCACTCCGACGTAGTCTCCGTTTCCGCTGCTGCTGATCATGCCGGAACGGTAACCTACGACCGCCGGCCAGTAATACGGGTTGATGTCCCAGTAGGAACCCTTGTCGAGCGTCGCCTCGCTCAGTCCGTCTATGGAAGAAAGCGCCGCCAGATAACCCATATACGATGAGTTCGGATTGTAGCCTTCGGCGAGCAGGTCATTGCCGTAGCTTGCAGTGGCATTGCCCACTACTGCGAAGCTGAAGGACTTGAGTCCCCTCTTCCTGTGGGTGTCGAAATTCATCACCGCGCCCCAGCTCGGAATCTGGCCGCTTGCCTTGGCATAACTGCTGGTCCTGGTCGGATTTCCGTTGCCGACATAACCGTCCGCGGAGTACTCGGTCTTGCCTCCCATGATGTTCAGGGCCGGCGAGAAGGAGATCTGGGAATAGTTGTTCACAGCCGAGCCGGCAGGGTTTATGGTAATGGAACCGATGTCGCCTCCGAGCGCGGTGAACGCATTGCCCATAGCGATGCTGCGGGCGGTTCCGAAATAGTCGTTGACACTGAATCTGAGGGCGTCAGATACGTTCTGCGCCTGAAGTCCCAGGCATATGCCTATGGCTGCCAGGACTGTGGATATCCTTTTCATTTCGAACTTTCTTGTAGATTACTAACGTCTGTGCGAGCCGCTGCTGCCTCCCGAAGAACGGGACGAGCCTCCCGAATACGACGAGCCGGATGATGATCTTCCGGAATATGACGACCCGCCTCCCGAACTGCTCCTGTAGGAAGAAGAGCTGCTGCTTCTCTGATATGACGAGGAGTTGGATGATCTGTTATATGAAGAATTGCCGTAGTCCGTCGATGATGACCTGTTGACCGCAGAGCCTGATGACCTTACGGAGGAGCCTGTCGCCCTGTTTACGGTAGATCCGCTCTGCAGGGTGCCGTAGTGCCTGGTGGTCGCGCTTGAGCCTGTAGGCCTGTAAGTCCTTGTGGATGAGGTTCTGGCCGAGCTGCCTCCAACCGAGCCCGTGCTCCTGACCGCTGACGAGTTTCTGGAAACCGCTGACGAAGTTCCCGCGGTCTGTCTGCCTGCAGAGGAGGATATTCCTGCACCCGTGCCGGAACTGCTCCTGCGGTTGACGGAAGTGCCCGTTGATGCGGTGCCGGTCGTGGAAGTCCTTCTGACGGCGTTGAGCGTACTCCGGGTAGCCGAAGGCTGGGAGCCCTGGCCGTTGTTCCTGACAGCATTGGACGCTATGCTGGTCCTGAGTCTGGAGCTGCCGCTCGTGCTGCCGAGTCCTGTCGACCTGTTGCCGACGGTTCCGCGCGGATTGTGAGAGCGTTCCCTGACGTAATGGCCGTGTGCCCAGCCGGGACCATACCATCCTCCGTACCATCCCGGACCGTACCATCCGCCGTACCAATATGGGTCCCAGCCCCAGTAAGGACCGCCGTACCAATAAGGGTCCCAGCCGAAATATGGGCTGAACCAAGGGTCATAGTACCAGTATGACCAGTACCAGGATGACCAGCGCCAGGATGACCAGCGCCAAGGGGAGGCGTAGGAATAATACCACGGATCCCAGGCTGTCGGCCCGTACCAGGCCCTGGAGCGGTACCAGGAATATCCGTACCAAGGGCTGTAACCCAGGAACGGATCGATTTCTATGACTATCCTGCTGTCTCCGGAATTCTTGACTGTCCTGTCGGCGAAGGTGACCGGAGCCTTGTCTGCCTTTTCTGCTGTGAAGAGCGAGTCTGACGTCCCTGCGTTCCTGAATGACTCTGACTCCCTGGTCTGCCTGACCAGTTCGGCCACTTCCATGTCTGAAGCATGGGTGTCCTGCGTTGCTTGGGTAGTAGGTCTGGAATAGATGCCGTCTTCAAACATCCGGGATGTCGAAGCCAGTTGCGCCGATGTACCACACGCACTGATGGTCAGAAGCGCCGTCAACAAGAGTGTGATGTTCTTTTTCATAGTTGTACCCTAAAAATAAAAAATTGCTATCTTTGCGTGATTCCGCAAGAATCATACCTTGCACTATACCTTGCAAGAATAGGAAAAAATATCCGGATTATCAAAAACAGAACACTTAATTTATGGCAGATCAGATTACAAAAAGGTCGGAGAACTACTCACAGTGGTATAATGACCTCGTCGTGAAGGCAGACCTCGCCGAGCAGTCTTCTGTCAGGGGCTGTATGGTCATCAAGCCGTACGGTTACGCCATATGGGAGAAGATGCAGCGTTGCCTGGACGACATGTTCAAGGCTACAGGACACTACAACGCATATTTCCCTCTTTTCATCCCCAAGTCTTTCTTCAGCAGGGAGGCCGAGCATGTGGCCGGTTTCGCCAAGGAATGTGCCGTTGTGACACACCACAGGCTGATGAACAATCCCGACGGAAAGGGAGTAGTGGTCGATCCTGCCGCAAAGCTCGAGGAGGAACTCATCGTGCGTCCTACCTCCGAGACCATCATATGGAGTACCTACAAGAACTGGATCACCTCATGGAGGGACCTCCCTATACTCTGCAACCAGTGGGCCAACGTAGTGAGGTGGGAGATGCGCACCAGGCTTTTCCTCCGCACCGCTGAATTCCTCTGGCAGGAGGGCCACACCGCGCACGCAACCGCACAGGAGGCACAGGAAGAGACACAGAGGATGGTCGGGGTATATGCCGACTTCGCCCGCAATTTCCTTGCGCTGCCTGTGATCGTGGGCCACAAGAGCCCTAACGAGCGTTTCGCAGGAGCCCTCGACACAATGACCATCGAGGCCATGATGCAGGACGGCAAGGCTCTCCAGGCCGGCACATCCCACTTCCTCGGACAGAACTTCGCCAAGTCTTTCGACGTGCAGTTTACCAACAAGGAAGGCAAGCTGGAGTATGTATGGGCCACTTCCTGGGGCGTGTCCACCCGTCTTATGGGAGCTCTGGTAATGGCTCACGGAGACGACAACGGTCTCGTGCTGCCTCCGGCCCTGGCCCCTATCCAGGTGGTGATGGTTCCGATTTTCAAGACAGCCCAAGAGCACGAAGCCATACTCGACAGGATGTATGAACTCAAGAAGGCTCTCGAGGCCAGGGGGCACAGCGTCAAGATCGACGACCGTGACACTCTCCGTCCGGGCTTCAAGTTCGCCGAGTGGGAGCTCAAAGGTGTTCCCGTAAGGCTTGCGATGGGCCCTAGGGACCTTGCAAACGGTACCGTTGAGGTGCATAGGCGCGACACCCTCGAGAAGAAGACCATGGAACTCGCCGGTCTCGAGAATTCGATAGAGGGCCTGCTCAATGACATCCAGGACACCATATACAGGAAGGCGCTCGCGTTCCGCGACTCGCGTGTCGAGAAGTGCGATTCCTGGGAGGAGTTCAAGGAAAAGATAGGTACCGGAAAGTTCCTGCTCTGCCACTGGGACGGCACAGCGGAGACCGAGCAGAAGATCAAGGACGAGACCAAGGCCACCATCAGGTGCATACCTGTGGATTCATATGTCTGCGAGGAGGAGGGAGTGGATATCTACTCCGGAAAGCCTTCAAAGCAGAGGGTTGTGTTCGGTATAGCATATTGATGAATTGAATATGAGAAAGTTACTTGCGACTGTCGCTCTTGTCCTGTGTGCCGCCGCACTCGGCGCACAGGAGGTTTCTGACGCCCAGAAGGCGGCGGCACAGGCAGCTGCAGCCTATGCCGGGGCGAACCAGGTCCGGAACGAGGCACCCAAGCCTGTGTACTGGACCAATTCGGTACAGACCAACATAAACTTCATCCAGAGCTCGTACACGAACTGGGCGAAGGGAGGTTACAACAACTACACGATGAGCGCGTATGTTGACGCCAACGCCAACTACAAGAAGGACAACTTCACCTGGAACAACAGGCTGCAGCTCGACTACGGTTTCCTCTACTCCGAGGACAAGCCCATACTCCAGAAGAACAAGGACCGCATACTCCTCGAGAGCACGGTCGGCTCCCAGGTCAGGAACAGTTTCAGCTACACTGCGAAGTTCACTTTCCTGAGCCAGTTCTCGGACGGATTCATCTATGCGACCCCGTCGGTGGAGGATCCGCAGCGCCAGGACTGGAAGGATGCCCGTATGCTGAAATCGTCGCTTTTTTCCCCTGCGGTGGCCAACCTCGGTCTGGGTTTCGACTGGAGCCCCAAGAAGTGGCTGAAAATCAACTTCGCGCCTCTCACGGGTGGATTCACTATAGTGGCGGAAGAGTCTCTCAGAAAGACTTACGGCATGGAACTCAAGAAGGGCCACAGCGCTGACGAGGTCCAGCAGGAGGCCGGCGGTCTGGTGGGCAACGGTGACATATTCAGGGGTGCGAGGTTCGAATTCGGTGCCCAGCTTTCGCTTGACGCGAAGGCCACCATCAATGAGAACTTCACCGCAGCCACCCAGCTCATACTCTTCTCGAACTACCTCAAGAATCCTCAGAACATGAGGGTGAACTGGGACAACCGCTTCATGTGGAAGGTGGCCAAGTATTTCTCCATCAACCTCTCCACCAGCCTTTTGTATGACGATACCGTCAGCATATTCGATGAGGAGCATCCTGACGGCTTTAGGGCCGTCCAGTTCTACGAGGCACTCCAGTTTGGATTCACATATACCTTCGCAACGAAGAAATGACGGCCGTGGCCGTTCCTGAAGCTTCAGTTATGCGCAAGAGGTTTGAAGAAACGATAAGAGGACTGTTTCCCGAAGGGGGGACGGTCCTTCTTGCCGTAAGCGGGGGTATGGATTCGATGTGCATGGCAAGTCTCTTCCATTCCTGCCCTTCGGCCCCGGCGTTTGCCGTAGCCAACTGCAATTTCCATCTCAGGGGAGAGGAGAGCGACGGTGACAGCGCCATGGTGCGAACCTGGTGTGAGGAGAGGGGCATCGTCTGTCATATGGTTGATTTCCAGACAGATGAATATGCCCGGTCGAATCATCTCAGTACCGAGATGGCTGCCCGGGAACTTCGCTACGGCTGGTTTGACAGGCTCTGCCGTGAGCGCGGCTATTCCGCCCTATGCGTTGCCCACAACGCGAATGACAATGCCGAGACCCTGATGCTGA
Organism: Bacteroidales bacterium; assembly: GCA_016295455.1. Lineage (GTDB taxonomy): Bacteria > Bacteroidota > Bacteroidia > Bacteroidales > UBA932 > Cryptobacteroides. The sequence goes on along the minus strand of JAEDLE010000046.1, from coordinate 669 downwards.
ACCTGCTCAGGGGCAGCGGCATAAAGGGACTGACCGGGATGAAGGCTGTCTCTTCCGTACCGATAGCCGGGTCGGAGATTCCGCTCGTACGTCCGCTGCTGGCCTTTTCACGGGAGACCATACGCTCCTATGTGCTCTCCGAGTCTGTGCCATACAGGGACGACAGCAGCAATTTCAGTTCCGACTACAGGCGCAACGTCATCAGGAACGAGGTCTTCCCCATACTCGGGAGAATGAATCCGTCATTCCTGGAAGCATATTCAAGGGATATGGTGAATCTTTCACAGGTTGACGCCGTGGCCGACAGCTATTATCAGCTCCGCCGTCCCGCGCTTGTCTCATATGAAGACGATACGCACCTCGAAATATGCATACCTGCCCTTATGGAGGAACAGAACAGGGAGTATATGCTCTACAGGATACTTGAGCCGTATGGCTTCACGCCTTCGGACCTCTCTTCCCTGAATATGCTTCTGAGCGGTTCTTCCACCGTTTCCGGAAGGCGGTTCCTGGCTCCCCATTGGAGACTCGTCACAGGCCCTTCCCGGCTTCTGCTGTCAAGGCGTAACGAAAGGGAAGATATGGACCTGTCTCCGGAAAATGACGTAACGGTGGTGCGCGGCCCCGGCATATACAATACCGGAGGAGTGCGCTACAGTGTCGAATCCT
>JAEDLE010000045.1 GCA_016295455.1 Bacteroidales bacterium | reverse complement strand
ATCCCAAGTGTCTTCCCGTCCGGAGACTGAAGGTCCGGCCTGTCCCGGTTCACCAAGTAGTCGAACTTGTGACCGAGAAGAGATCTGAGCTGCAGTATAGCGTAACGCTCGAAGAAGCAGGTGTCGTATTTCCTGTAAACCATCCCTAGAAAATCATTAAAAATAAATACTGCGTCATATTACTTACAATCGGACTTCATTGCTCCAGCCCGCGAAGGGGGTGACGCTCGCTGTTCTTCGCACCCAGCTGGAGAAGTTTCTTAGAGGTGTTCACTATGCTCTGACCCTGCGGAGCCAATTTCACCATACCGGAATCATATTCAGCCCTGACCTTGTCAATCGCCTTTCCCATAAGGGTATAATGTTCCATGAATATGCCGACACGGTCAATCATCTCATTGGCCAGTTCGAAGACCTTCTCGTGATTCTGCGCCTGTGCGACCTGGGTCCAGGTCAGGTTCACTATCTTGAGAGCGCCGTAGAGGCTCTGCTCATCAGCTATGTACACATTCTGGTCGGCGGCCCAGCGCCAGAGATCCGGTTCGGCGTTCAGGGCTGTCCAGAGTGCCGCGGCCATTGGCACGAACATGATCACATAGCCCGCTGTCGCCTTTGGCGGCTTGACATACGAGGCATAGTTCTTCGCCGACAATTCCTTGACGTGTTTCTTGACGGAATCGATATGGGCCTTCAGAAACGCCTGCCTGTCAGCATCATTCTCCGCATTTGCATAGTTGACATATGCTGTCAGGGAGACCTTGGAATCTATGATAACCTCACGCCTCTCATCCAGATGGAGTATCACGTCCGGCCTCATCGCGGCACCTGTAGCGCCGTGCAGCACATTCCCCGCCGCATCCCTGAGCACCTCCTGGGTCTCATAATGTACGCCCTTAGTAAGTCCTTGTGAATTAAGTAGTTCCTCTAGCACGGTCTCGCCCCAGTCGCCTTGAATCTTGCTTCCGTGGCGAAGCGCCGCGGCCAGTTCATCCGCACTCTTGCGGGCAGCGTCGCTGTGCTGCATGAGACTGCGTATCCTCTCACGCATCTCTCCGTTCCTCTCGGCCTGCTCCTTGCTCTCGTCCTCCATCGCCTTGCGCAGCCTGTCGATATTCTCCTTCAACGGATTGACTATGCTCCCTATGCTCTCATTGCTCTTTTGGGAGAACTCCAACTGCCTGGTTTTCAGCAATTCATCCGTATCGGTCCGAAGCTGCGCACTGACTTTCGCCATAGTCTCGTCAAAACGCTTCTGCAAGTCATCCATCACCTGCCTGTGATGATTCTCGCGTACTGCAATATCCTCCGCATGATGTTTGCGCAAATCATCCATAGCCTTTGCCTGACGCGCCTCAATCCTGGCAACATCCTCCGAATGGCGCCTTTCAGCAGCCTCACGTTCTTCCCTGGCACGAAGTTCAAAAGTCTCACGCAACTCTTTGATCCGCAAATCCATGGCAGCCTTCTCCGCCTGCAGGTTCTTCGCAGCCTCGGTCTTCAGGCTGTCCATCTCCTCCCTCATTTCCTGAATATGCTGACCCGCATGCTGAAGCTCAGTTTCCAAACGGGAGCGTTCGGCAAGGAATGCGGTCTCGGCAGCCATCTTGGCGGTTGAAGCCGCATCAGCCTCACGTCGCCGTACTATACGTGAAGCTACCAGAAAAGCAAGTAAAGAAGCCAGCGCCAGGCCGGCAATAAAAGCGGTCATCAACTCCATATACGGAAAAATTCGTTCAGGCCAAATATACTGCGTTTTTCTTATTTTTGCATGTTGTTTTGTATATGCCAAAGCCAGTCAGCAATGTCAGACCGAAGGAAAAGAGTCATTTTCCACATAGATGTGAATTCCGCATTCCTCAGCTGGACTGCGGTGAAACTCATTGCCCAGGGATATGAGGACATAAGGCTGGTACCTTCGGTCGTGGCGGGAGACCCATCAGACCGCAGAAGCATAGTCACGGCCGCTTCGATGCCGGCCAAGAAGCTGGGAATCAGGACTGCCCAGCCTGTCACCATGGCCATGCGCATATGCCCGAAACTGAAGATAGTGAGGGGCGACTGGGACTGGTACAGGCGCTGCTCGGAGGCCTTCATAGGCATATGCAGAAGTTATTCTCCTGTGCTGGAGCAGTTTTCCATAGACGAGTGTTTCATAGACATGTCGCTGAGGCTGTACCGTAAGGATCCGGTGGAGGTAGCATCGAGGCTCAAGGACGAAATTCGGGAAAGCCTCGGGTTCAGCGTGAACGTAGGCATAGGGCCGAACAAGCTGCTGGCGAAGATGGCTTCGGATTTCGAGAAGCCCGACAAGGTCCATACACTCTGGGAGGAGGAGATTCCTCACAAGATGTGGCCGCTGGATGTCGGGGACCTGCTCTGGGTCGGGAAGAAGACGAGGGAAAGGCTGCGGGAATACGGCATACTCACCATCGGCGACCTCGCGCATGCGGAAATGCGGATGCTCGAGCGCATATGCGGCCACAAATCCGCGCTTATGATGCATCTGAACGCCAACGGAGCGGATGATTCGCCGGTGGAGACGGAAAGGCAGGAGGCGAAGAGTATCAGTGCGGAAAGGACTTTTCCCAGGGACATATGCAGCATAGGCGAACTTGACCGGGCTCTGTTCAAGGTGGCCTGTGTGGTCGCGCACAGGTTGAGGAAAGGCGATTTCAGGGCTTCGGTCGTGTCCATGTTCGTGAAATACAAGGACTTCTCCGTCGCCTCCAAACAATGCCGCACCTCCAGGCCAACGGACATTACCGCCGAAATCCTGAACGAGGCCAGGCGTATGCTGGGAGAGGTCTGGGACGGGGAGACTCCGGTCAGGCAGGTAGGCCTGGGTGTGTCTGGCCTGACGCACGAGGAGCTGGAAATGAGCCTGTTCGAAGACCCCAGGACCGATTATTACAGGGAATGGGACAGGCAGTATGACGCAAAGATGGAGGGGAATGAAGATCCGAGGCTGAAGGCATATTCCCACGATGGCGGAAAACAGGACTCGCGCGGAGAGGAATGATGGGCTTACGGGCTCACCCAAAGGAAAAAATGCTTATCTTTCGCGCCACAACCAAAACACATTCTTAATGACATTCAAAAATTTCCTGACAGCAGCAGCGGCCCTGGCCCTTGGGTTCTGCGCTTGGGCCCAGGATGCGTCCTGGATCCGCACCAACAGCATATCGCCGGATGGCAAGAATCTGGCTTTCAGCTATAAGGGTGACATATTCGTGGTGTCTGCCAATGGTGGACAGGCAAGACAGATAACATCAAATGCCGCATATGACAGCAATCCTATTTGGAGTCCTGACGGCCAGACCATAGTGTTTGTTTCCTACAGGGAGGGCAGCAAGGACATCTGGAGCACCTCTCCTATGGGCGGAACGCCAAAGAGGCTGACCAGTATGCCTGGCAACGAGACCCCTCTGGCAGTGCTGGAGGACGGCTCCGTGCTTTTCAGCAGCTATCTGGGCTCGCTCTCGAGCGGCAATTACAGGGACTTCCCTGGCAACAGTCAGGTATGGCGCACCGACTTGGACGGCAGTCCTGCAAAGCTGGTCACTTCGCTGACCATGAGCAGCCTGAGCGTGAACGGCAGCGGTGTCATCATATACGAGGATTACAAGGGTTATGAAGATGCGCTCAGGAAGCACCACACTTCATCCGTCACCAGGGACATATGGTCCTACGTGCCTCCGCAGGGATATGCAAAAGGCAGCGTTTCAGCAGAGGGAACTTTTACGAAGATAAGTGATTACATTGGTGAGGACCGTAATCCGGTGTTCGCTTCCGACGGGGACACTTTCTATTACCTGAGCGAAAGGGACGGCAAGACTTCCAACGTGTACAGAAGCAGTCTTTCCGACCCGAAGAAATGTGTCCAGCTGACTTTCGAGGAGAAGAACCCGGTCAGGTTCCTGTCCGTATCAGCCGAAGGCACGTTGGCATATTCCTGCAACGGAAGCCTGTTCGTCCTGAAAGAGGGCGGAAAGCCTGCGAAGGTGAATGTGAAGGTGTTGCGTGACGAGAATGAGCGCAGCCTGCAGAAGATGGGTTATGGTTCCGGCGCGACTTCGTTCGCCGTCTCTCCTGACGGGAAGGAGATTGCCCTGGTGGTGAGGGGCGAGGTGTTCGTGACTTCGACCGAATACCGCACGACCAGGAGAATCACCAACACTCCGCAGCAGGAAAGGGGCGTGGAGTTCTCGCCTGACGGAAGGGAGCTTTATTATGCTTCCGAGAGAAACGGCCACTGGGGCATATACAAGTCATCCCTTACGCGCAAGGAAGACAAGCTGTTCACATATGCCACCGATTTCAAGGAGGAGTTGGTAAGTCCTGCGGGAGAGACCTGTTTCCAGATGGATCTCTCGCCTGACGGAAAGTGGGTGGCATATTACAGGAACAGGACCGACCTGGTGCTGAAGAGCACCTCTGACGGCAAGGAGAAGACTCTGTTCGAGGGTGTGAATTATTCATATTCCGACGGGGACCAGGGCTTTGAGTGGAGCCCGGACAGCCACTACATCCTCTGCAATTGGCAGAAGGACGGGGGCTGGAACAACCAGGATGTGGCGCTCATCGACATCGAGAGCGGCGAGATCACGGACCTGACCTGCAGCGGTTATTCCGACGGAAACTTCAAGTGGGCGCTTGGAGGCAAGGCAATGACTTGGGAATCAGACAAGAACGGCTACCGCAGCCACGGCAGCTGGGGCGCAGAAAGCGACATATACATAATGTTTTTCGACACTGAGGCGATGACTGACTTCGACAGGAGCAAGGAGGAGAAGGAAATCGCGCAGCTCCAGAAGTCGGACAAGGAACTGAAGGCTGAGAAGAAGGAGGAGAAGAAGGATTCCCTGAAGGAGGAGAAGAACAAGGTGCGCAAGCTTGAACTCAGGCTTGACGGACGTGAGGACAGGGTCAGGAGGCTTACTCCTTTCTCCAACTCGCTCGGAGACCATTACCTCAGCCCTGAAGGCGACAAGCTTTATTTCACCCAGAGGCTCGAAAGGGGAAATGACCTCTGTGTCAGGGATTTGAAGGAAGGTTCGGTCAAGGTGCTGGCCAAGGGCGTTTCAGGAAGTTTCGTTCCGTCAGCGGACGGCAAGACCCTCTATGTGGCTTCACGCGGCGGCATATCCAAGATTTCGCTGCCGGGCGGCAATTCGGAGACCATCAGTTTCTCCGGTGATTTCGAGTACCGACCTGCAGAAGAGCGGAGGTATATGTTCGAGCATATATGGAAGCAGGTCAAGGAGAAGTTCTATGTTGAGGACCTGCATGGCACCGACTGGCAGTATTATCACGACAACTACGCCGCTTTCCTGGATGACATCGACAACAATTTCGATTTCCAGGATCTCCTTTCCGAGATGCTCGGCGAACTCAACGGTTCCCACACCGGCGCCAGATATTACTATCCTTCCAGCAGGAATATGGCATATATCGGTGTCATATTCGATTCTGAATGGAGCGGTGACGGTCTGAAAATCAAGGAGATGCTTCCTGGAGGCGCACTCTCTGACGCAGACGGTGAGATCAAGGCAGGCGACATCATCGAGTCCGTTGACGGAAAGCAGATCAAGGCAGGCAGTGACTGGATTGACCTGTTCGCGGACAAGGCCGGCAAGCAGATCAAGCTTGTCGTGAAGAAGGGAGGCAAGGAAAGCGCTGAGATTTTCCTCAAGGCTTCGTCTTCGGACAGTACTCCTCTTTACCGCAAGTGGGTGAAAGAGAGGGAGGAAATGGTCGAGAGGCTGTCCGGCGGCAGGATAGGTTACGTTCACGTGCAGGGTATGGATTCGGAAAGCTACCGTGAGGTGTTCTCCAATGCTCTCGGAAAGTACCGCAATTGTGACGCGCTGATCGTCGACACAAGGCATAACGGTGGCGGATGGCTTCACGACGACATCATAACCCTGCTTTCGGGCAAGCTTTACAATCAGTATATCCCTAGGGGTCAGTTCATCGGCAATGAACCGTTCATGAAGTGGACCAAGCCGTCCTGCATGCTCATAGGCGAGGACAATTATTCTGACGCATCCGGTACCCCATATGCCTACAAGATGCTGGGCATAGGCAAGTTGATTGGTGCGCCTGTGCCGGGCACCATGACTGCAGTGTGGTGGGAGACCCAGATTGACAACACCATAGTCTTCGGTATCCCTCAGGTCGGTACCTGGTCTGTTGCCGAGAAGCGTTTCATCGAGAATCATCAGATCGAGCCTGACATCGAGGTCTTCAATGACCCGGCTTCTGTGCTCAGGGGCGAGGACAAGCAGCTTGAAGCAGCAGTACGCGAGATGCTCAGGCAGGTTTCCGTACAGTAACCGCAAGCCGGAATATATTGAAAGGAAGGCGACTGACAATTGTTTCAGTCGCCTTCTTTCATTATTATTCTGTTGCGGCATAAAGAACAATGCTGCGGCTGTCAAGGTCGGAATGGTCCCGAAAGTCCGCTGCTCCCTTTGCAACATAACACGTTATCTCACAACGTTTTGTAAATTTATAGGTGGACTATGAATTCACAAAACACTGATACTCAATTACTTGAAAGCATGCGTATCATACGCGTGCGATAACGAAGGCGTAATTGCTGTCTTCACGAAGAGGCGTGAGCAGCTTAAGAACTTGTGGTTCAGAGATTTGGCGACGGAGTTCAGAATTGGAAAAAGAGTGCAGAAGTTGTAAGGCATAGTGTCCTTCAGCTTCCGGAGAGAAATACTCTGAGCAGAGTCTGTGGGCGACAAAGCCCATAGTGAGGCGAAGATTGATCTCGACGCAGGGACGGAGAAGATATTCGCCGCGGGGACTCCGGCATATGTACATATCGACACCGAGCGGACCGCGATAGCTGCCACAGAGGCGCAGATTCAGAAACGCGGACAAGGCCTCCCTCAACTCAATGACGAGACCGGCCCCGACATACGAAGCCAGAAGATTGTGGATATGAGTATCGCCTGCAAGGATGCCCCTGCTGTAGGCGCAGCGCTCGTTCTCGAAAAGGGAATACCCCCGGAAGCTTGTATTCTGCCCGTCTGTCTCGAAGAGCATGGCAAAATCCAGCACGACCTCATCGAGGCTTTCCACAATCACGCTTCCCTGTTTGGCAATCAGTCTGGCTATCCTTCCCAACTCATTGCCAGTCACTTCCCCATCATAAAGACGTCTGAGCCCTTTCCCGCTAGACGACCAAGGAGCCTTGACGATGCAGGAGCCATGCTTTCGGACTGTCTGCAACAGTTGCTCCATGTCCCGGATCTCTGTCTGAAAGGGATATGCCAACCTCTCCTGACCCGACAGTTTCTGCTTCAGGAATGCATTCATTTCCAGAGAGGTGCGCCTATGGGAAAGGTTGCGTATGCGCTCCAGCATCTCGTCATCGGGAAGGAGAGAAGGGTCAATGCCCATATTCAGCAGCCGCTGTCTCACGACCTGGTCCCAGCCCCATACCCTTATGTCGGTTCCGGGAAGCAGGCACAGTGTATCATCCGCATAGCGCATGATATCAGCGCAATCCTCCGCGAACTTCAAGGAAGTCGCGGAGGAGCAATAGTACCGGTTGCCGTTGGCCAGGCACTGGTCATGGTCCGGATTGAATATCTGCAGCATCTATCAGAATCGACAATATTCTTTTCATCAATTGAAGAGTACGATGTTGTGCACAAATATAAGCATTATCTGACATCCGAGATACGGACTACTATCTTTCCGGAAGTCTTGCCCGGAATGATTTCCATGGTCATCTTCCTCCTGACCTCAGTCCCTACACCCATCTCGGTACAGTCCTGGACATAGGTCGGAGCCGGATTATCCTTCGTGGATATGAGTTCCTTCTCGGTAAGTTCACCGTTGAAGAAGACTGGACCATAGGAATGGCTGAGCACCCAGTATCCGGGAGTGACATTTTCGAAGACATATTCATCGACGCCTTCCTTGACCATATGGTATATGGTGTCGCTGCCCATGGTGTAGCCTGAAACCCTCTCGCCCGGCTTGCGTTTGAGAAGCTGGATTTCAGCTCCCGTACCCTTGGTCTGAAGGGTGTTCTCGCGGTATTCAGGGAGTCCGCTGCCGAAGGCCTCGACCTCGAAGTAATACTCAGGAGCGGTGTTCAGGCTGTGCATGTGGAGGGTATTCCCGCCATAGACGATATAGCTGTTGTAGAGCTTGCCCGGCTCGATTCCATAGCGTACGACATAACCGTCAGCACCCTTGAGCGGGGTCCAGAGCAGGTCTGCCACCCTGCGGTCCTGAGGATCACGTACCACCTTGACGTCATCCACAACCTTCCTGAACATGGCCGGAGCGGTTCCGAATATGCGGATGTCCTTGATGCTGAAGAGCGCGTCGTCATAGCAGGCCACATTTGTAACCTTCACATATCTTGCGCTCACGCCGCCGCTAGGGATCTCGTTGTAGTCGTGCCTGAATTCCTGCCTATTGTCGGACTTGTCCAAGATCTTCGTCCAGTTGCTGCCGTCTGAAGAAACCTCCACGGTGTAGCACTGGTAATGCTCAGGAAGCGCTGCCTGTCCGCCACCGAACGGGCTGCCTCCGGCTGCCTGGGTCTTCGCTCCGATATGGTCCCAGTTCAGCTGGATGGCCTTGAGCCGGGCCTCGGCACCGAGGTCAACCATAAAGTACTCTCCCGGGTCTCCGCTCTCCGCAGCCCACCAGGTCAGGAAATTCTCGTCCAGTGCATTGGACGGGCTGCTGCCCTTGGCCGTAGAGGAGACTTCCGTCCTCTTGCCGTATGAGAGGAGCATCCAGTCGGCATAGTTGTCCGCACCCTTGCCCGTCCTGGTGTCAGGATAGAACTGAGGATAGTCTCCCAGAGCCGTATTCGAATACATCACACCCTCGGCATCAACGGCTGTCGGGTATATGGCAAGTTCGGAGCCCCTGCCCGTGCCTCCGAACTGCGCCGGAATCATGCATATGGTCCAGAGACGTCCGCTCTTGTCATGGAAGGTGCTTCCGTGGCCGGCGCCGACCTGGAAACCGCTGGTCTTGAAGGTGAGAGGATTGTGCTCGGAGTAAGTGAAAGGTCCTGTAGGACTGTCAGATACATACACGCCGTGAGAGTAGGAGATGAACTCCAGGCCTATGGCCGCGTACTGGAGATAGTACTTGCCTTCGTGCTTGGTCATCCAAGGTCCCTCGATCCAGGGGAACTCCTCCTCGAAGTAGTCCCTTCTGCCGTTGAATATGGAATAAATCACGTCCTCGGGCTTCCTGGCCTCAAAACCGTGGTTCTTTATGTCGCTGAAGAAAAGCGGCACAGGTTCGGATATCTCCTTGTAGGTCACAGGGTCGAGTTCGACCACCTTGAAAGGCATGATCTGGGACCAGCCGTAATAGAGATAGAGCCTTCCGTCATCATCCACGAAGAGATTGGCGTCACCGTAGCGGTCGCTGTCAAGCTCGCCGCACTTTTCCCATATGCCCTTCTTCGGGTCCAGGCTCCTGTAGACGTTGCGGTTGTTCATCGAGCAGCCGATGAGCTGACCGTTCTGCTCGACCACGGACACGACTCCGCCCGGATAGTTCGGAGCATCCACATAGGTCCAGTTCCTGAAATCCGGAGAATACCAGTATCCCTTCCTGTGGGATACGAAGAGATAGTAGTCGTCCTGATAGATGAGGACTACAGGTTCGCCGCCCCTGTATGCTCTCTCGTTGCCGATTACGACATCCAGAGGGTTGCAGAAAGTTGAAGGATTCGGCTGCGCGAAAGCACCGATGCACAGCATCGACGCTCCGATAAATGACAGTATGCGTTTCATCGTAAGAGTGTTTTCTTTACGATGCAAGATAGAAAATGGAATCAATCCTGACTTTCAATTATCATTCAGGATTATTCATAAAACGATTAACCGGCCTGCTATCAGAGCTCCCCATTTATGAATGACCCGAGCAGGGCCGCAAGGGATGCGGCGTCATCGGCATCCGGAACCATATACCTGTCTCCAAGTATGAAACGCGGGATCGCCCCCTTCCCTTCGGTCGAGGTCCTGCCGAACAGCTCCATTGTCAGGGCGAACTGCTCTTCCATCCATTCGGAGGAAAGCCCTGCCTCAAGCACGTCCCTGCCTATGAGCGAGGCAGCCATATTCAAAGCCTCGTCAGTGCTTCTCGGAGTCCAGGCTTCGCCTCCAGAGAAGAGATAGCCGTCCATCACGGGAAAGGCTTCGGGACGGGCGCGCCATACTGCGAGGGCGCAACGGTCGAGTGTGCAGGCCCCTGCAAATATGTCCACGTCGGAGCTGACATAAGGGTTGCACTCGGTGCTCAGAGGCGTCGGACACAGGCTGACGCTCACGTTATCCAAAGTTTCAAGTACCTCAGGCAGAATATGATGCAGCTTCCGGCAATGCGAACAGCGGTAGTCATACATAAGAGTCAGTTTCACAGGCGCATCCTCCGGACCCATCAGCGGCAGGGACCTCACGGTCATATCCGGAAGAGAAGAACTGCTGCGTCCGCTGTCGTATGAATATGGCGCCGTGGTCTTGTACTGCACTATGGCCAGGTGTCCCGCCGCCGCAAGTCCTGCGACCAGAAGAGCGATGCCGCGGAGCGGCCGGAGTCCCCTGATTTCCTTGCGGATATGGATTAGCAGCAGAACGGCAAGCAGCACCCCGCAGCAATGGGTTGCCATGCAATACGGACAGAAGGCTCCGATGAAGTGTTTCTGCACGTATATGAACCAAAGGGCTGCGCCCAGAAGGGCTGAAGACGCCGGGATGCAGGCCAGATTGACCATATTCCTGAATTTCTCATCGTCGAGACTGTCTTTCAGGAGTATGATGACAAGCAGGGCGGCGTAGAGGCTCATTCCGAGCACCGCAGTGGGCAGGAAGCCGAAAAGCAGTGACCAGCGGCTGCCGAGTACGCTGTCGCAGGATGTGCCGGCTGAGCAGCCGATGAGACCCGCTCCTGTCAGGGAATGGAAGAATAGTACGGTTGACAAAACAAGGGCAATGGCACAAAGCAGTGCCATCGCCCATTTCAAATGATTGCGTTTAGACTTGTACATCAGTATCTGTTTGGTCTGCCCGGAGTTGCCGCTGCCCCGGTGAGGGCGTCGCCGACGGCATGAGGGGCAAGTGCCGGCCTTGCAAGAGTTATGCCTGAGCCGCAGATATACTCACCTGCAGATGCATCTTTCTTGAGAGCCGAACTGAGCGTGAGCTTGTCGGCAGGCATCCTTGCCGGTCCCGAGCCCGGCCAGTACATCCTGGCGCCTTCCACAGCCTCCACAAAATACTCGTTGCCGCCTATCTCGACTGCCTGTCCGACAGCGAATGAACGTGCCCCGCGTACGGAAAGCACCCTTGAACCGGCCTTGGCGTCCTCGCTCAGCTGCGCAGCGCCGCCATTGCCTATGGTAGCAATCTGCACGGTCTCGGCATCGTCACCGTTGCCCAGGACCACATATTCCCCTATGGAGAAATTGTGCAGGTCGGAAACCTTGATGTTCACGTCTCCTGTAGCCACAGGTTTGAGGAGGGTGCCATATCCCTGAACGTGGAAGTCGCGGGCGTTGTCGTCGCTGTCGTGGCCGTCAGGATATCGTCCGGAGCTGAGTTCAGGAGTACGCTGAACCGACGGGGTATATGCTCCCCAGGCCCTTGAGACGGTAGGTGCAGCGGCATATATGCCCTCCTTGTTCGGAACACCCTGGTAGCCTTCGCCGAGCCAAGGGTCAACCACCTTGCCGTAGTTGAGGGCATCCACTATGAGTCCGTCCTCATTGCGGAGGGTCATATTGCCTGCTGACGGGCTTATGGCAGGTCCGCCGAAGAGCAGGTCGGCAGGAACGTCGCCCTGGTAACCGGCGGAAGTGACGTTCAGGTCGAGCACCACGTCGTTGATGGCGTGGGCGCGTGAGAGCGGAGAGTCAAGCTCGACCGAATATACCATAGCAAGCACAGGCTCGTTGCTGGAGTGGTCGAAGCGGCTTGCGGGCTCGAAGCTGATGCCCGTACCCCTGGCGCTGAAAGGCATATTGGAGGCGTGGTCATACTTGAGAGGCTCCTCAAGTTCGAGGCCGGTGCCCGGATCCTCGCCCGGACGGAGCGGTCCGTTGAAGGTGTTGCGGACGGATGGGGTGCCTACGGACTTGACGGTGACATATTCGATGCCATGGCCTTCGCTGTCAATGTCAAGACGGATGACGTCGCCGACGCTGATGTTCTCGGTGCTGCTGACCTTGATGTTGGTGTCACCTTTCTTCGCATCCATCGACAGATATGCCTGGGTGCCCGGCTTGCCCACCTCAGTAACGGTCACGACCTCATACTTTTCGGTCGAGTTGGAAACGGCAGGATAGGTGGAGCCATATCCCAGAGCCATCTTCTGGCCCTTCACGAAGCCGTAGGTGGAGGTCACAGGGACGTTGTTCGAACCGGCCGGAACGGTGATGACCGGTCCTTCAGGCAGCGGCTGCCAGAGTGTGGTCGGAGTGCCGGGAACCTGCCTGTTCCTTGAAGGACGTCCCGTCTCAGGGACAGGAGCAGGAGCGTTGACCGCACGTATCACCCTGGTCTCGGCATTCTTGCCTGTTCCGATGGTGATCCTGTCCCCTTCCTTGAGGCCTTCCACGCTTCGCAGGTAGAGGGTCGCGTCACCCTTGGCTGCGTCGACAGCAAGGCCGGAGGTGCTCAGGCCCATGAGATAGAAACTCTTAGGAGCCATTACGGTGCCTGAAGGGATGTTGATGGCCGAGAAGTAAGGAAGGTTAATCTCGTGATGGGTAAGAGTCCATCCGGAGATGTTCACTTCCTTGTCGGAGGCATTATAAAGTTCTATGAACGAGTTGGTTGAGTTGCCCTTTGAATCAGCTGCACGGAACTCGTTGATGGTGACCGCAGGAACGTTGCGCACCTTTTGGGAAGTCGTCCATCTGCCGCTGCCTTTCTCACCGCTCCACTGCGCGAGCGCCCTCATGTCGGCGTTGCACTCCTTGCCTGAGCTGGTGACGGTGAAGTCAACCACGACCGCCTGTCCCGGAGCAAGGCTGTAGTCTATCCTGCGCTGCCTTTCGGAGCTGCCGGTAACCCTGGATTTCCATCCGCGGGGCAGGTCGAGGGATATGGTGAGGCCGTCTATGGTGCCGCCCGTGGTGTTGACGAATTTGACAGCCGTATGCGCGGTTCCCTTGAGATTGAAGGTCTGGAGGCCTCCCGGATTGTCGATGTCTGTCACGCTGCCAATGGTCAGGCGCGGTACGTCATAGCCTGCCGCCACGACATTCGCCTGTACGTTCTGGTTGGTCCGGATGTCAGGAAAGGTGCCCGGAGCGGTCATCGCCGCCTCGTAGAATATGCCGGCAGAGCCGTTGGAGTTGTCACCGCCGTTTCCCAGAAGTATGGCGCCCTGCTTGCGCATAGGATCGTAACTGCTTCTCTCATTAATGATCCGGCCTCCATCGTAGAGTATCTCAAGTTCTCCTTCCTGGGCATTTCCGCCCATGGAGCGCCAGTGGTGAGGCTCGCCGTCTGCGGTAGCGGTCACGAAGCGCCAGTTGATGCTCTTGAGGGTCTCGCAGAACTTGTCGTCAGGGTCAGGATTCACGCAGCCCACGAGGTTGTTTTCCTGGTCGGTCATGATCCATGGACCCGTACCGTGTCCGTAGTACCAGGCTCTCTGGGTTCCGAAATACGTGGTCTCCATGGTGCCGTCTCCGTCGTCACGGCTGTCGGTCTCGGCATTGCCATAGTCAAAGCAGCAGCCTGAATTGTAGTGGTGGCCGCTGATGACCCAGTACTGGCCTTCAGCCTGGTCGTCGACCGCAGTGCCGTGGGCGTCGTTCCACCTCAGTCCCATACCGGCAGTTATGAATATGCCATATACCTTGTGGCCCATAAGGGTGACAGGGGCCATGTCCGCGAGAGGGACGTTGTTGAATCCTCCCATTGCAGGACCGCTGAATCCGCCTCGAGGGGCCTGGTAAAGGTGATTGCCCTTGCCGGACTGGTCATATAGTATGGTAATCCAGCAGTAGGTGTCACGGCAGAATTCGTCCTGAGCTGCCGCGTCGGCATATCCCCCGGCATCATCCGTTCCCGCCGGAACGACGCCTATGTCGAGCGTCTTGTTGTCGGACTGCCTCATTATCTGGTAAAGAGGGCCGTTGTAGTCCCTGTAGAGGGCTCTGGTGGATGAGTGCGCAGCGACGCAAGGAGCGCCGCCAGCGGCGTATACGTCACAAGGTCCGTCCGGTCTGGAGAGGGCCTTGCCCGAATCTGACGCGATGGCTATGGTAGCCGCGACAGCCACCGGCAAAAGCACTGCCGCGCCAGCGAGAATAATGAAGTACTTCTTTTTCATATGTGTTGTCGTTGTCAATTTACCTGTGGCCGTTCTGTTTTCCGTCGGCCTCGCGGTCGAGAGGAAGATTGGAGAACACCGGTGTTGCTACTGCCGCCGGATCATAGCCGTCCGGATAACCGAATACGGTGAAGTCGATCACGCCAAGCGGATTCTCCTTCGGCCAATCTGTGACGGTGAATCTCACGAAACGGCAGTTTACCGCTTCAAATTCCTCGAATATGGTGTCCCTCGCCAGAGTGTTGCCGGTCTTGTCAAGGACGGTGACATAATTCTCCCCGTCCTGAGACACTTCAAGCTTATACTTGTAAACAGGAGGTACAGAAGGCATACCCCATCCCCTTCTTGCTCCGCTGAACATTACTCTCATAC
>JAEDLE010000044.1 GCA_016295455.1 Bacteroidales bacterium | reverse complement strand
TGTAAAAATATCGATGTTTAAGCTCAATAGATGAAAGATTTTGGATTATTTAGGACATTTTTTGGACCGTCCCCCGATTCTTTCAATAAAAAGATGTTTCTTCATATGATCAGACAGACCCGCATATTACGTCAAGTATTCAACCGGAAAGCAGAAGAAAACGGATTCCAAACAGCAAAATCTGAATCAAGAATGAAACTTTTCGGACCATTTGGAAAAAATAATGGTTCAAATCAATCAAATGACACGATTTTGAAATGCAAATCACGGGATTATTCATACAATTGTAATGAACACCCCTGCATAATGAAAAAAGCTATTTCAATTCTTGCCGCAATGCTCCTGTTCATCACTAGGGCGGCAGGAATGGAGCCTCATCCATTCTATGTGTCATACTCCGGAGAGCATGGCCTGTTCGACACGAACATTATCGGCTGCTGCCAGGACGGGTTCGGACGGCTTTGGGTTGGCACCAGCGACGGAATATATATATATACCGGCAACAAATTCACCCAGTTTACCAACAAGGACTATCAGTTGTATTGCTCCAAGCTCACTATGGACATTTCCATCGACGGAGACGGATGCATATGGATAATGACTTCAAAAGGAGTCGGCTACTACGACCCGTTCAGCGGTCTTTTCAAAAGCATAGAAGTTGAAATGCTCGGGGACAGGAGCTGGGACATGTGCACTGACAGCAAAGGCAGGGTGTGGCTCGCAATGGGAAAGCGGATATGGCGCTATGACAAGGAGGATTCCAGTCTGACACTGATTGCCACCAAGACATCCGATGTCACGGACATCTGTATAAATGGTGAAACGATACTGTTCTTAGACCATGACGGCGGCATCTACCTGTTCTCAGAGGGAGCAAACAGACTCGAGAGTTTCAAGTCTCCCATCGTTTCTTACAACGGCCCAAAGACCGGATACAGGAAACTTGCCTTCATAGATTCGTACAGGATTCTGACTTCTACGACCGACGGGGATGTCATTACCATAGACCTGTCCACCAAAAAGGAAGAGAAACTGCTCAGAATCAGCGACTACGACAAGGATATGAAAGTACTGTGCCTGATGGTGAGAGGCACTGAATACTGGATCGGCACGTCGTCAGGCGCTATCATTTATGACTCACAGACGGGAGAAAAGGACCTCCAGTTATCCGGATACGGCGGAAGGTGGTCGCTTGCAGGACAATATGTGACCGGACTTTTCAATGACAGGGACGGAAACGTTTGGGCGACTACCCGAAACGGATTGCGCGGATGGATGGACTTCCACGGATATTACAACAGGTACATCATTGACGGCACTAACAATGCACCGGCAGGAACGTCCATCAAATCAGTCGAAGAGAGCAGTGACGGCCGGATATGGTTCGGAACCTTGGACGGCAAGTGCTTCTGTTTCACTCCGGAAACCAGGGTATTCAAAGATTACACGGATCTGATGGGCCTCCCGAACTTTGCCGCCGTCAACGAAATCGTAGCCCAAGGCAGCAGGCTCTGGGTTTCGTCATACGGATTCGGCCTTACCGTTTTTGATCTCAAGACAAACAAAGTGCTTGCCAGAATAAATGCGCCATATATCCAGAGCATTTCCGTCATTCCGGGGATGCAGTTTGAAGCATACATCGGAGGAAACGATGGGATTTATCACCTTGAGGACCCGGCCAGACCTCCTGTCCATATTGAAGGTATCGCCAGGAATATGATTCCGGACATGACCCAGCCTGTGGACGGAAAGATATGGTTCGCATCGTACGGCAACGGATTCGGGATGATAGACACAAAGACCAAAAGCTACTACGAATATGATGTCAGCGGGAATCCCGACAAATGCCGTTCCGATTTCATCAATGCGGTCAAGGTAAGTGACGACGGTACCATATGGGTGGCATCGGAAGAGCAAGGCATATGCAAAGTCACCATGGAAGGAAAGGAAATCAGAGAAGCAAGATACTGTTCCGTCGATGACGGGCTTCCGGCAAACAATATCAGGGGCATCAACATTTCAGGTGATGACGTCTGGCTGACTTTGCCGAACATGATATGCCAGATCTCTCGGGACGACCTCCAGGTCTGCGGAAAGTTCCTTCAGGATGACGAAGTCATGGGATGTCAGTTCACGACACTGGCCGGAGTAAAGGCGTCCAACGGCTTCATCTATTACGGAACATCACAGGGAATCATTGAATTGCAACCGGAAAGGATGCACGATCTGTTTGACGGAAAATCAGTTCTGATCAACAATGTGACCGTCGGAGGCTTGGATGACAGAAAGACCATCACCGAAGTCAACAGGTCCGTAATTGCCTCACAGGTAATAAAGGTAAGGCAGAAAGATGCTCCCATACTTGCGGTATCCTTCTCCACAATGGCATATGGCAACCCAAACCTGGTAAACTATACCTGCACTCTGAAAGGGCCGGGATTCGAGAACACGACTACAACCACCGAAATACCTGTCGAATACCTGGGGTTAAGACCCGGAAGGTATGTATTTACCGTAAGCATAGACGGAGAGACCACAAACAAGAGTACCGACAGCAAGCAAATCATAATTCTAGCGCCCTGGTACAGGTCAAAGCTGGCATATGCAGTGTATATCGTTCTCGTCATTGCCCTAATCATGATGATAATGGACGCCAGACAAAGGGCCAGCCGGAAACGCTTTGAGACTGAAGCCAAGATTGATGAGGAGCAGAGGCAGAAGAAACTTCTTCAGGACAAAATTGACTTTATGACCAACGTCACCCACGAAATCAGAACCCCTGTTTCAGTGATATCGATTCTTGTTGACAAACTGTTCGGCACCCAGAAAGAGCATACAGCTGACCAGACAGTCCTAAAGATGAACGTCCACAAGATAGCTCAGCTCTGCAACGAGCTACTTGACCTGAGGAGACTGCAGGATGGGAATATGGTGATAAATATTCGTTCCGAACACGCAATTGAGATTCTGAAGAATGTAACGGACACTTTCGGGGGGATTCTGTCAGAAAGAGGCATCAAAATGGAGATGATGCTGCCTGAAGAAGACATAATAGTCAATTGTGACAGGGTTGCCGCCGACTCGATTCTGACCAACCTGCTTTCAAATGCGATGAAGTACTGTGATTCAAGAATTTCTGTCGGTTTATTCAAAATCGGGAACACGGTCAGTTTCAGAGTCAACAGTGATGGAAAACTCATACCGTCTGAGGAGTCGGAGAAGATTTTCGACGCTTTCTACCAGAGCAAGGCAATTGACAGCAAAGGTACTGGCATAGGACTGACTTTCGCGCGTTCCCTGGCCCGCAAGCAGGTTGGAAATCTGTTCCTTGACACTTCAGTGAAGGACATGAACTCCTTCGTTCTTGAATTGCCAGCAGGCGGCTCTGTCCAGAAAACCAAGGAAGAAGGTACCTTGACCGACCTGATCAGCGGAGACGAGGAGATATCCGCAACGGAGGCTCTCAATGAAGCATATATGCTGGTAGTGGAAGATGACGACAGCCTCAGATCAATCATAGCGGATGTCCTTTCTGAAGATTATCCTGTTCTGACCGCATCTGACGGTGAAGAAGCCGCCCTTCTTCTCGAAAGGAACAATGTAGAGGTAGTGATCAGCGACATAATGATGCCGAACATGAACGGCTATGAACTGTGCAACCTCATCAAAAGCAACATAAGCTACAGCCATATCAGCGTAATTCTCCTCACTGCTGCGGCGGGGACAGACACACAGTTGAAAACACTCCGGTGCGGAGCCGATTCATATCTGGAAAAGCCCTTCAGCATGAATGTGCTGAGAACTACTATCGAGAATATCCGGATGAATAGGAAGATACGTATCGGGCAGTTCGCAAGCTTCCCGCTGTCAAAAATGGAAATCAATGTATCCGGCAATACTGAAGCAGAGTTTATGGACAGGCTACATGATATCGTCCTTGAGCATATGAGCGATACGGAAATGACCACGACCGAGCTTGCCGGGATGATGCGTATTCCCAGGAAAACATTGATTTACAAACTGAAAATCAACACAGGGCTGAGCATTAACGAATACATCCGCGTCTGCAGGTTGAAAAAGGCGGCAGAGCTTCTCTCCGAGAACAAATACAAAGTAAAGGAAGTCGCCTATTACGTCGGCTACAGTTCATCCTCATATTTTGCGAAGCATTTCACCGCACAGTTCGGAATGACACCGACCGAATTCCTGATGCAACAGAAATGAGAATGACGCAGGATTAGTCATTTTTCCTATCTTTGCCCTGGCCGACGGCAAAGCCGGGCCAACACAGGAGGGAGTATGGAATCGAAGACAGCCATAATAGGAGCCGGAGCGGCGGGGGTTTTCTGCGCGGCGCTGCTCAGGGAGGCAGGATACGGTCAGAGTATCGAGATTTTCGAGGCTGGCAGGAAACCGCTGGCAAAGGTCGCGCTGACCGGTGGCGGAAGGTGCAACCTGACCAATTCTTTCGATGCGGTCAGCGACCTTTCACAGGTTTACCCGCGCGGGGCCAGGCTTATGAAGGAACAGTTCCGCAGTTTCAGCAACCGTGACTGTATGGAGTGGTTCCGTTCGCACGGCGTCAAACTCGTCACGCAGGAGGACAACTGTGTATTTCCCGCATCTCAGGATGCAATGGAGATAGTCAGGACTCTGCTGGCTTGTCTGGGCGGAGAGAAAGACAGGGACCGGATACCGATACGCTGCTCCTGCCCGATAAAAAGCATAATCCCTGAAGCGGAAAGCGGATACACACTCCTGGACGCACAGGGCACAAGATACCATTTCGACAGGGTGATAGTCACAACCGGAGGTCTGCCCAAACAGTCCACTATGCTGGAAAGCCTTGACATTGAAATAATCGAGAGCATACCTTCTCTTTTCACTTTCACCATCAAGGACGGAATCACAGACCTTATGGGTACGGTGGTACAGGCCGGCGTAGGCATCAGCGGAACGAAATTCAGAGCCACCGGGCCACTGCTCATCACGGACTGGGGAATGAGCGGGCCTGCGATACTGAGGCTCTCGTCATATGCCGCCCGTCATCTCCACGACAACGGCTACAAGGCGAAGCTCTCCGTAAACTGGATACAAGGCTCGGAGGAAGATGCCAGGAATATGCTGACGGAACTGGGCAAAGGCAACGGCAAGAAGTTCCTTCGCAGCGTTCACCCAAAGGAAATCCCGTCCCGCCTGTGGTCCTTCCTGATGGACAGGAGCGGGATAAGGGAAGACATGCGATGGAGAGAACTGGGGCGCAGCGGTATGAACCGCATATGCAATACCCTAGTGAACGACAGCTACGACATTCTAGGCAGGACCCGTTTCAGGGAAGAGTTCGTGACCTGCGGAGGCGTATCGCTCAAGTCCGTCAGACGCGATACCCTGGAAGCCCGCAACCATACCGGGCTGTATTTCGCGGGAGAGGTGCTGGATGTGGATGCGGTGACCGGAGGCTTCAACCTGCAGGCTGCCTGGACCACAGCCCACGCCGTGGCATCAGCCCTCCTGTCAAAGTGACTTCGAGTATTTCTCAGACTGTTCCCTGATCAGGTCCATATCCTCGAAATAATTGATTTTCATGGCTCTGCGAACCTCGCTGAGAGTCTGTGCCGCAGTCTCACGGGCGTCTTCGCAACCCTTGCGGAGCATATCGTATATGGCAGGTATGTCCTTTTCGTACTCCGCTCTCCTTGCCCTCATCGGATCGAGTATGGCATTGAGTATCTTCTCAAGGAACTTCTTGCACTTCACGTCGCCAAGTCCACCCCTCATATAATGCTCCTTCATCTCATCAAGGCAGGCATAATCAGGAAGGTAGAGCGCGAAGTCCTCGTCCTTGCAGAAAGCGTCGAGATAGGTAAATACGGCATTGCCCTCTACATGGCCGGGATCGGAGACGTTCAGATGGAGCGGATCGGTGTACATCGAAAAGACCTTCCTGTGCATCTCCTCCGGGGTCTCTGAAAGATATATGCAGTTTCCGAGCGACTTGGACATCTTTGCCTTGCCGTCCGTTCCGGGCAGTCTCATGCATACGGAATTCTCCGGAAGCATGATCTGAGGCTCGACCAGAGTCTCGCCGTATATGCTGTTGAACCGGCGCACTATCTCCACCGCCTGCTCTATCATAGGCTTCTGGTCTGCTCCCGCAGGGACAGTGGTGGCCTTGAATGCCGTGATGTCTGCGGCCTGTGAAATCGGATATGTGAAGAAGCCCACAGGCAGTCCCCTGCGGTTGTCATCAGCCTCGGCTGACTCATCGGTCGCATTATGGAAACCCCTGAGTATCATCTCGTTCTTCACGGTAGGATTCCTCTGGAGACGGGCAACTGAGACCATATCCATAAAGTAGAAGCTGAGCTCGCAGAGCTCCGGTATCTGGCTTTGGATGAAGAGAGTCACCTTCTGGGGATCGAGACCTGCCGCAAGGTAGTCGAGAGCTACCTCAATGACGTTCTGACGCACCTTCTCAGGGTTGTCGATATTGTCAGTAAGTGCCTGTGCATCAGCTATAAACACAAACATCTTCCTGAAATCTCCGGCATTCTGGAGCTCCACTCTCCTGCGGAGCGAGCCTACATAGTGACCTATATGGAGCCTTCCGGTCGGACGGTCTCCGGTAAGTATGACTTTCTCTGACATATCTTGTTCAGTGTTATTGTTCCGAATCATCCCCGCCTTTCGGGACGGGGCACAAATATACAAATTATTGTCTATATTTGACCGATGTTTCGCATTTGGCGAATCCTGGCTTGACACACTGACAATGAAGATAACACTGATGCAGATGGACACTGTCTGGGCGGATCCCGCGGAAAATGCCGCGAGGATTTCCAGACTGATGGATGCCAATCCGGGCTCGGATCTCTACGTTCTCCCTGAGATGTTCTCAACCGGTTTCATCACCGACTCCGCTCAGGACTCGGAGCACTCCCCCTATCCCACTCTCGGGCATATGCAGGAGTGGGCCGACAGCCGTGGCTGCGCCATAGCCGGAAGCATCGCGATGGAAGTGGACGGAAGTTACCGCAACCGATTATGCTTCGTCAGGCCGGGAGGCGATGTCAGCATATACGACAAGAGACATCTGTTCACTTACGGAGGCGAAGACAGGAAGTTTTCCGGAGGCTGTGAGAGGGTCATCGCCGAATGGAAGGGAATACGTTTCCTGCTGCTGGTCTGCTATGACCTGCGGTTTCCCGTATGGGCAAGGAACAGAAAGGATTATGATGCCATCATCTGCGTTGCCAACTGGCCTCAGCAGCGAGCCTCGGCCTGGGATATGCTGACCCGTGCAAGAGCCATCGAGAATCAGGCCTTCGTGGTCTGCGTAAACCGGGCAGGCAGGGACAAGGTCGGCATATACAGAGGAGGAAGTGCGCTGATAGGGCCGCGGGGTGAAACCCTGGCAAGTTGCGAGGACTTCAGGGAAAGCGTCGTGACCGGGGAAATACGGATGGATGACCTGGAGTGGTTCAGGCGCGAATTTCCGGTCCTTGACGATGCGGACGGATTCAGATTATTCTGACGTATAAGCCTGAACACGACCGGAAGCCTTCAGGAAGGTGTCCGGGCGTGCACAAGCCGTATGCGTGAAGAACTTTACTCCGTGCTGGACAGGAGGATGGAGGAATTCGAACTGGACAATCCGGTCGCGAAATGATCCGCAGCCCTGAGCAGGTGACGGAGCGAGATTACCAGCTGCTGTGATTCCTGAATCATATTCAGATAGACATATTCTGTCGTGATGTTGCCCATGCCGGTCTGTATGCGGGACATTTCGGCATGACGGCAGATCGAGAAGGCTTTGTCTGCCTCGATGCAGGCGCGATGTGCGGCAGGAAGACTTGCATAGTCGCCATATTCGATGATGGTCTTGACCTGATTGAACACGGAGTTGAGTTTGTCCCTGAGAGGTGCAAACTCCTTGCGGCGTTCCGCATCAAGAGGCACGAAGTTGTTGTCTATGTGTTCCTGGCAGGCGTCATTCACGCGCCTGAGGCTGTAGAGCATTTCCTCACAGCTGTTCACGGAAAGATGGAACCAGGTATTTCTCTCAAGAGCGGCGGCTGTCTTGACGCGGCGCAGTCCCATCATCTCCTTGCGGCGGGTACTCTTGAGTTCTGTTCTCATCGAACGCATCGCGGATTCGGCCTTGTTGAGCATCTTCAGGTCTTCCAGCATAAAACCGTCGGTAACCTGTCTGTAGGTATAGTCAGTGAAATCGAGGAAGCGTATCTGGCTGAGACGTATGTGTTCGCTGAGCAGGTCCAGAGTCCTGGTTTCGTCTGTGGATGACATCATCTCACTGAAAATCATGTCGGATTTCTCTTCGACTACCTTCTTCCTGGATTTGATGTTGCCGCTGATAAGCACGGCAAGGGCAATCACCGCTGCCACTATGGTCCCGACATTGCCGGTGTAGAACATCAGCATTGCAACGCAGAAGCAAAGCAGGAATGCAGCGCCGGCGGTGATGAACCAGCCGCCAATCACTGCCATAACTCCGGTGATGCGGAATACGGCGCTCTCCCTGCCCCAGGCCCTGTCGGCGAGAGAGGTACCCATAGCCACCATAAAGGTCACATAGGTAGTCGAGAGAGGCAGCTTGAGGGAAGTTCCGAGGGCTATCAGCAAACTTGCCACTACCAGGTTGACGGTCGCCCTGACTGCATCGAAGGCGGCTCCTTTTTCCATTTCAGCCTTGCTGCTGTCAAAACGCCTGTCCAGAGTCTCGTGCACGCTGCGTGGAATGACTGCGGATATCCTTCCTGCCAACAGCGAGGTTTTCCTTACCAGAACCCTTGCAACCTTGGAAGAACCGAAGAGTTCATCTCCGGAATCCTGACGGCTGAGGTCGACAGAGGTGCGTATCACGTTCCTTGCCTTTCTTGAAGTGGCGAGAGATGCCACCATTATTGCACCGGCGGCGAGGAGAAAATATACAGGCACCTTTGCAGGGGAATCGAGGGAGGACATCATGAACCTGTCCGGCAGGTCTCCCGAAGCGGCGAAATCCACAGTCGCGGCGAAACCGGCCAGCGGCACACCTATGAAATTCACAAGGTCATTGCCGGCAAAGGCCATCGCCAGGGCGAAGGTGCCCATCAGCACCAGAAAGCGGAAAACGTTGCACTTGAGCATATGCACAATCTGCATCACCGCTGTGGATATGCCGAAGGTGGCAAGCAGGAATACTCCCTGATGGTCCATGATCCAGGACTTCACGTCCGCAGGCATAAGCGTGGACTTGCCAAGGCCCTTGATTATCATGAAGTAGATTATTGCAGTGGCACAGAGACCGCCGAAGATGCCTATCTTCCATTTCAGGCCGTCCTTGTAGGCAAAAGTGAATATGAGCCTGGACAGGTACTGTATCAGGAGGCCGGTCACAAATGCTATTGCCACAGAAATGAATATGGCGCCGATCATCGAGATGGCCTTGCCCGAATTGATGAGCATACCCACATTGAGCGAAGGGTCAGCGTGAGTTTTCATCAGGGATATGGCGAAGGCGCCGCCCATAAGTTCAAAAACCATTGAAACCGTGGTACTTGTCGGCATTCCGAGGGAATTGAAGATGTCCAGCAGAAGAACATCTGAGACCATCACGGCCACAAAGATGACCATCATCTCCCTATAGCTGAAGAACGAAGGATGGACTATTCCGTTGCGGGCTATCTCCATCATTCCGTTGCTGGTAGCCGCTCCCAGGAATACACCCGCGGAGGCGACTATGATTATGGTCTTGAAAGATGCCAGTTTTGAACCGACTGCCGAATTGAGGAAATTGACCGCGTCATTGCTTACGCCGACCATCAGGTCAAAGATTGCCAGGACGAAGAGAAATACCGTCAGGCAGATGTAGATACTGTTCATTACAAACGGTTTGAGATTACATCCGCAAATATGTGGACATAATCCCAAACCATGGCGATGGTGAATGTTAACTTTTTGTTAATATTCGGTTCAGATGATGTTTCCTCCCATGGGACAGGCTACTTGCCGAGGCCGTTGCCACCTGACGCGCGGGACATCTCCTCGAGGTTGCCTACCTTGCGATGACGTGTCGAGGACGCCTTTCCGAAACTCCAGGTCAGGTCAACGAGGAACTTCTGGTTGTAGTACTTCTGCCCTATCTTCGACATAGTTCCCGTTCCGCTGCCGTCTTCCATATCTATGTCGTTGGTGCTTGTCCTGAATATGTCGTCAAGACTGAAACTGAGGGTGAGCCGGTTGTCGAGCATTGTCTTCTTGACCGCAAGGTTGGACACGAAGGTCGGATGTATATGATAGTTCGCCATACGCATTGCCGTAGATGCATTTCCGTCAAGTTCTATCTTCCAATCCTTCGGGAGAATGAAGGAGAAGGCCATATAGGACTGGGCTCCGAGCTGGGAGCTGGACAGGTCATAGAGGCTGCTTTGGGAATCGATGTAGAGGGCGTTCGCGGTGAAGGTCCAGTTGAGCCATCCGGTTATCGGAAGGGAGGCCACGCTGAAACTTGCATATCCTATCGAGTTCCTGCCGAAATTGCCCCAGGTCAGGTACTGGGTACCGTCAGAAGTGTAGGAAGGAATCTGGGAGATTGCGTTTGCGGTGTTGTTGTAGCCGACTGCCAGAGAGAGATGCTGTCCCAGACCGACCATAAAGCTCAGGTCATCACTGTACTGTGGAAGTATGTCCGGATTGCCGACAAGGTAGGTACGGGAGTCGATATAGGTCTTGGCAGGGTTGAGTCTGCTGTAACCCGGGCGGTCGATACGCCTGCTGTAAGAAAGGGAGAGTCTGAGTTTCTCATTCGGGGTGAAGCCGACATACGCTGTAGGGAAAAGATCGAAGTAGTGTCTGCGAGTGCAGTCGCCTGCGGAGATCCAGTCACCGAAGGAGTCGGTGTATTCACCGCGGAGTCCGAGCTTTGCGGAGAATTTCTTTCCGAACTGAGCTGACATGGACACATAACCTGCACCAACGTGCTCGCGGTATCGGAATGTGATGTCATTCTCAGGTATGCCTGTCTGCTGCTCAAGGGTATTGTTGTCGGTCACTGAAAGAGCCCACTTGGCGCCCGCCTCCAGCATATACCTACCTGCTATAACCGTCTGATAATCAGCTTTTGCGGAGTATATGTCATATATTCTTCCGGAGTCGATGAGCTTGCTGCCCGGCACTGGTCTGTCCTGACCGGCGTAGAAGATTTCGTCCTCCTGGGTATTGTGGTCTGAACCGTTGCTGCGATACCAATCAAGGTTTGTGGTTATTTCCGCCGAGCGGCTCTCGTCAAAGATATGAGTATAGTTCAGGTTTGCGGTGTACTGGGTGCTCTTCTGGAGATTGCCGATGACCGAATTCATCGTCATCACCTTCTCGCCGCCCAGCCACTGCTCAGTGGTGCTGGCATCGGAATCCGTGGTACTGTACTCGCCGGGAACGTAGAGGATTACTCCGAGAGTGTTCCTGTCGTCTATGAACCAGTCGTTTCCGAGTTTGACATTGTAGTTGTGATAGAAGTTCAGGAGGGTGGTGTTGCCCAGCTGGTGGAAATCGTTCTCAGGCATGGTGAGGTCATTGCGCAACTGCATATGGTTGTTGTAGAAGCCTTCGTAAATACTGAAGAATGTATTGGTCTTCTTTGTCCTGTAGCCAAGGTTCAGCCAGGCTGTCTGCTGCCATGGTGCGAGGTCAGGCTCTGCGAAATACATTCCGCCGCCACCGAGCCCGAGGGATCCGTTGAGACCTGCAAGCAGGTTCTTCCTGGTCTTGATGTTGATGATGCCGCCCTGTCCTGATGCATCGTACTTCGCGGAAGGATGCTCCATTATCTCAAACTTGTCTATGCTCTCGCCATTGGTACTCCTTAGGAGAGACTCCAGTGACTTGCCGTCAACATATGACGGACGTCCGTCAATCCATATTGATACACTCTTGCCGTTGAGCTTGACATTTCCGTCCTTGTCAACTGTCACCCCAGGAGCCTTGCGTATGAGATCGAGGGCGTTGCTGCCCTGTGCAAAGGCGCTCTGGGATACATTCATCACAAGTTTGTCCACTTTCATCTCAACGAGAGCGACCTTCCCGGTCACTGTGGCACCGGATATCATGCGGGCATCTGTTTCAAGCCTGAAATCGGGCACTTCGGTAATCCCGGGCTTGGCTTCGACCTGACGGTTCTGATCCACATATCCCAGAAGAGATGCATTCAGAGTGTAACTTCCCGGAGTCAGACTGAGGGTATAGTTACCGTTCTCATCGCAGGCGATGCCGCCCACAAGGCTGCTGTCGGCCGCCATCACGGCGACCGTAGCCCATCCAAGAGGCTCTCCAGTCGAAGCGTCGAGCACCCTGCCCTTAACTTGAGCCGCATCCTGCCTTGCCGCAAAAACACTTGAAGTGCTGAGGATGACCACTGCGATTGTCATCGCGATTTTTTCAATACTCTTCATTGCTTTCATTTCACACACGTTATCTACCATCTATTCATTATTTTGCGCCTATGCTGTCCAAGAGGCGGCAAGGCATCGACACGGCTGCTGTCATCAGGCATTCTGACCATTTTCACCAGGAATGATAATCCATGCGATGAGATAGGCAAGGAGTCCTCCGCCCATACAGAATATGGCGATAAGCCAGAAAAGGCGGATGAGAGTCGGATCGACCTCGAGATACTCTGAAATACCACCGCATACACCGGCAACCTTACGGTCAGTTCTGCTTCGGAAAAGTTTCTTCTTCATAACGTACATTCATTTTAATTGTTAATATTTCTCTCGACTATTTCTGCCATGAGGTATACTAAAGTTTTATTTGTTTAGTGTACTACTTTGCTAATACACTGCAAAGGTATGACAAAAAAATCTTCCCATCCAAATTTTTCGGTATCTTTTTTTTGAATTTATCGATTTATGTGATATGAAAAAAGATAGAAGTCCTGTCATTCACCGAGCAAGACAATCCCCATCACAAGGCTATCTGAAGCACATCCGCTTGCTCGGTGGAGCCATTTCCCCCTCACCGAGCAAGGCTAACCCCATTCCACGGCCTCCAGAGGCACATTCCCTTGCGCGGTGTTTGTCTTTTGCGTCCACCTGGCACGCCCACCATGAATAGAAGTTGCCTACTGCCACCCTCCGTTCCTGGTGGATGGCACTGTCCCTCCACCTGGAACGCCTACCCTGAATAGAAGCGGCCTATTGCCACCCTCCGTTCCAGGAGGATGGCACTGTCCCTGCACCCGCAACGTTCTCCACAATACCGGCCACCCGCAACGCCATGGCCGGAATCAGGGCCTCCCATAAAGGCATGGCCTCGGCCTGAACCAGAACCCTCCCGAAAACCAAGGCTTTGGCCTTGGTCAGGACTCCTCCACAGAACGCAAGAAGCCGATCCTGACGGAACGGCTTCTCCTGTATCATAGTTATCACAGTATCGTGTCAGGCCCTGTAACGCGGGAGACGTATGGTAAACTTCAGTCCGTGGTCATTGACGGCTGAAACGCTGCCGCCATGGAACTGAACGGCATTCTTTACAATGGCAAGGCCGAGACCGGAGCCTCCTGTCTTGCGGCTGCGTCCGGAATCAACCCTGTAGAAACGTTCGAAGAGATGCTCCAGATGCTCTTTAGGAACACCCGGTCCGTTATCCGCAAACTCGAAGACCCAGTCGTCTCCATCACGGTGAGCGGACACTGAGATGCGTGTACCCTGTCCCGCATAGGCTATGGAGTTGTCTGCAAGGTTGCGGAATATGCTGTATATGAGGCTTTCGTTACCGTTTATGATGACGTCGAACGGGAGTTCATTGTGGAAACTCATTGCTTTACGTTCGAGCTGTACCATCACGTCACTTGAAAGATTCTGCATCATCTGGGATACGTCAACAGCTCCGAAAGTCCAGGACTGTGGGGCATCCCAGAGACGGTTGAGGGTCGAAAGGTCCTCCAGCAGAGCCGTAAGCCTGCGTGTCTGAGCCAATCCCCTCTCAAGAAATTCCCTCTCGGTCTTGCGGTCCATTTCCGGATTCTGGAGTATGGTCTCCATATAACCCTGCACACTGGATACCGGGGTCTTGAGCTCGTGCGAAATATTCTGGGTGAGCTGTCTGCGGGTGAGGCTGTTGGCTTCATCCCTGTCCTTGCGTATGCTGTCATCCAGAAGGGAGACATATACCCTCATCACCAGAGACAATATGATTATCACCAGCAGGGAGAGCCATATGAAATGCTGGTCCGCTTTCAGGGTCTGGTAGAGGTCAAGGTCATATGGCAACGCGGTACGTACCACAAATCCCTTTTCAGGAAAACTGGTAGCCGAGTAGAAATATTTCTCATTGGTGCTTTCACTGAGCCGTACTATGTCATAGCCTTTGCCGTCGCGGAGGGCGTCGGATATTTCCCTTCTGCCCGCGTGGTTCGGCATGGATACCGGGTCTTCCAGTACATTGTCATAGACAACGTTTCCTGAAAGGTCCGTAATGGTTACCCTGAGTCCCGGATGTCCTATGAGACGGATACAGGTTTCAATAGATATGCTGTCGTCCGGATCGACGCCTATGGCTATACCATGATTGATTTCCTGAAGCCTTGCATCCAGAAGGGAAATCCTGAACTGCTTCTCCCTTCCGTTCTGGAAGGAGATGAAAACTACGGCATATACGAGGAAGATACCGAGGATGGTAAAATACATCCTCCAGCCTTTTGTAAGATGCAGAGTTGCGGGTTTCATATCGATCTATTCATTTTCAAGGTAATATCCAAAACCTGAGCGGGTGACTATGCTGGAGGAA
>JAEDLE010000008.1 GCA_016295455.1 Bacteroidales bacterium | reverse complement strand
TCCAGAAGAGCAACGGATATGCAGCAGTCGGCTATGCCGCGCGAGAAGTTTGCAGTTCCGTCTATCGGATCTATGACCCAGGTCAGGCCATCCGTCCCATCTTTAATCTCATCGTTTTCCTCGCAGAGGAAGCCCGAGCCCGGGGCAAGTTTTGCGAGCTTATCCTCGAGAAAAGACTGAATCGCCAGGTCACAGGAGGTGACTATGTTGGCATATCCATCTTTGCTGGATACGGAAAAACTGGTTTCCGACATTATTCCGGACGCTTGCCTGACAATCGCTATGACGTCTTCTAAGGTAAAATTCAGTTTCATGTGCAAATAAAATACGGAATGAATATGCTAATATACCGTTTTTTGCCGTATTCCCACAAAACGGAAGGAGACAGACGGAAATGGAGGACATTTCTCAAGGGCGAGGTGGCGGCATAACCGTATGAACCGGCATATCCATAAGAATACGAAAGAGGGCGGCTGAATCACCTGTCAGCCACCCTCCCTGAAAAGTATCTGCTTCAGGACTTCTACCTGCACCACCTGTCGGTCCAGTCGAAGAACTCCTTGTGCCAGTAGAGTGCATTCTGAGGCTGGAGTATCCAGTGGTTCTCCTCAGGGAACACCACCAGACGGGCTGGTACGCCCATCATCCTGGCCGCATTGAAAGCCGCCATGCCCTGGTCATAAGGGATTCTGAAATCAAGCATGCCGTGCATACAGAGTATAGGGGTGTCCCACCTGGTCACATTGTCCGAAGGAGAGTTTGAATAGTGTCTCTTTGCAAGCGCGTTGGAACTCCATGGGGAACCTCCCTGCTTCATACCTCCGAAAGTGACGCCGTCACCCGCAGGGCCGACCTTTCCGGCCTCAAAGGCATATTCGTCAAGACCGCCGTTGTCCCAGTTCGGGAACCACATCTCCTCGGTGGTGTAATACATGTATTTCTCGTCGAATATGCCGGCATGGGCAACGAAGCAGTCGAATATGCCCTCGTGTATTCCGGCGAGGTAATAGACTGAGTATCCGCCGTATGAGGCTCCGGTTCCGGCAATCTTTCCGGCATATGGCTCTGCCTTTATCATCTTTGCGGCAGAGAGGTAGTCCTGCATGTTGAGACCGATGTAGTCTCCGGAAATCTGCTCGCACCACTCGGAGCCGAAGGCTGTGGTACCGCGTCTGTTCGGGAGCACGACTATGTATCCCCTGTTGGCCATCAGCGCATAGTTCCACCTGTATGACCAGCTCTGGCTGATGGTGCCCTGAGGGCCGCCGAGGAACATCTCGATGACAGGATAGGTCTTGTTTTCATCAAACTCAGGAGGGAAAAGCACCCAGGTGAGCATTGACTTTCCGTCAACCGTCTTCACCCATCTTGCTTCGGTCCTGTGCGGCTTGAGCTGGCTGAGCAGATGCTCGTTTTCGTGGCTTACCTGGGTATGCACACCGTCCTTGACTGATACGAGTTCGGTCGGGAAGTCCATACAGTTGTATGTGGCGAGCAAGGTTCCGTCAGCAAGCACGGCGAAAGGAGTGCTGAAGTCGAACCACGCGTCCTCTGCAGTCAGACGCTCGATGCCGCCCTCGGCAGAAGCTTTGAAGATACCCTGAAGCCCTTCAGCCAAAGCGTTGAAATATATTGACTTGCCATCATCGCTCCACTTAGGGCCGGCAGCGAAATACTTGAATTCCGAGGTAAGATCCCTTATGTCGGAGAAGGTCGCGCTGCCGTCCTCTCCCCTGCTTACGGTTGCGACCATAAGCCTTGTCTTGTCAGCCTCATAGCCGTTTCTCCTCATACTCAGCCAGGCTATGCGGCTGCCGTCAGGACTCCATACAGGATCGGTGTCATAGCCGCCGCCCATAGGGATGACCGACGTCACACCGGTCACGATGTCATATACATAAATCTCCGTGTCCGTCGAGAAGGCATATTCCTTTCCTTCAAGTTTTTTGCAGGAATATGCCAACGCGGTTCCGTCAGGAGACCAGCTGATCTGCTCAATGCCGCTGTGAGGTGCAAGAGGAAGTTCATACTTGACATCCGGGCCGCCGAGTATGTCGACGGAGTTGCCTTCCGTTATCACGGAGCCGTTCCAGGCCGCAACATATGAATGGGAGAGCTCGGTCACCCAATGGTCCCAGTGCCTGTAGTTGAGGTCGTCGGTGGCATATGCCTGAGCCTTGTCCAGGCGCGGGTCCGCATCTTTCGGAGTGGTGACGTCGGAAGGTACGGTGCTGACATATAGCAGCTGGGCCTCGTCGGGAGAAAGGAGGAACTCACTGATTCCGTTTTTGACGTCAGAGACTTTCACGGCCTTTCCCAGACGTCCGTCCGAATATGGCGCGACCCAGATCTGACCGCCCTGGAGGTAGGCGATTTTTTTTCCGCCTTCGATCCACCTTGCGTTGGAAATGCTTCTGCCCTCGCGCGTGAGCTGCATCTTGCCGCTGCCGTCCACGTTGCAGATGAAGAGATTGCGGCAGCTTCTGTTCTCCTCGAGGGAGGTATAGCTGACGCCGTAGAGTATGGTTGTGCCGTCAGGGGAGAGCTGAGGGTCAGAAAGACGACCCATGGTAATCATCATTTCAGGAGTCATCCTGCCGTCATCAACCTTTACCGTGCTCGGACCTATGTATGCAGGTCCCTGTTCTGTCTTTGAACAACTCATTGCTGTCACTGCGCCTGCGGCCAGTACCGCAAGCATTTTCAAATGTTTCATATTTATATGGTTATGTTATATGTCTTCATACAGGTCCGCTGCCTTTCTGTGTTCCCCGGCTACCTTCTCGCGCAGTTCCTGAGGTTCCAGCACCTCGATGCGGCTGCCCCTGCGGCAGAGTTCTATCAGCAAGTTGTCGTCCGGAACCACCCTCAGTTCGAAAAGGCCGGGAGAGAGTTCCTTCTGGCTCGAGTGCATAGGCAGATCCCTCAGATAGCTCGATTCACGTCCGTCAGCCTTGAAAAGCACCCTTTGAATCTTCTTGCCTGCAGGATTGTATATGCCGAAACTGCCCGCGAACAGTTCATCCAGGTCGAAACCGCGGGGCGGCTTGAAAGTATCCTCTCTGACTTCAAGTGAGCATATACGGTCGAGGGCATATACCCTCTGGGCGTTCCTTTCCTCGCACCAGGCGATGAGGTACCAGCGCCGTTCGTGCTCTTTCAGGCCGTAGGGACGGACATTGAGCTGCGAAGCCTCGTCCTGACCGTATTTCCGGTAGCTTATGCGCAGGAGATGACCGCTGTCCATCGCTTCCATTATGGAAGTGAGCCATTTCTGTCCGGAAGGGACCGGCTCGACGGAAATTCTGCCGCGGAGACGTTCCCTGCTCAGGGACAGAAGGTTATTGACGGTGAAGGTGTTGATGAGCCACGCCGCGTTCCCCGCCTCGTCAAAGATATCCTCTCCCCCGCGTATGAAGTAGCGGTTGGTTGCCCTGTCGCATTCGATGTCCACGCCGAACACTTCGGATATGGCCTCGCGGTGATTGCAGAAGGAGCGGCGGTTGTATGGCACGCCCCACCTGTCCTCCCAGCGTCGGCTGACCTCGGGCAAAGTCAGTCCGGAGTCGCCGGCATTCACAAACTGGTTCACAAGCCAGAGATATTTGTTCAGCAGTTCCTGTATCATCCTAACTGATTTTGCTGTAATCCTTCATCTTGTACCGGTCCTTGCGAAGTTCCTCCCGCAGCAGCGCGTTTTCAGGCAGGCCCAGGTCCGGATCCCTCTCCAGGACGCTCTCCGCCAGCCTCCTTGCCTCATTGAGCAGGGGGCCGTCCTTGACCAGTGAGGCCAGACGGAGTTCGACCGGAAGCCCGCTCTGCTGGGTGCCCTCCATGTCCCCCGGTCCCCGCATCTTCATATCCTCTTCCGCCAGAAGAAAGCCGTCCTCGGTGGAACAGAGCAGTTCGAGACGCTTTGAGGACTCCCTGCTCAGCTTGTCACCCCTGACCAGGACGCAGTAAGACTTGTCGCTGCCCCTGCCTACCCTGCCCCTGAGCTGGTGCAGCTGGCTGAGGCCGAAGCGCTCGGCGCTCTCTATGACCATCACGGACGCGTTCGGCACGTCCACCCCGACCTCTATGACCGTTGTGGACACCAGTATGTCCGCCCGGCCCTGGGCAAAGGCGCTCATATTGAATTCCTTCTCTTCATTGGTCTGTTTTCCGTGGACTATCGCGACCTTGTAATCCGGCAGAGGGAAGTCGTCACAGGTGCGGTCATAGCCCTCCTCAAGATTCTTCAGGTCGAGCTTCTCGCTCTCGAATATCAGCGGATACACTATGAACACCTGCCTCCCGAGGGCTATCTGCTCCTTGAGGAACCTGTTCAGCGCCGCACGGCGGCTTTCGGTCATCATCAGGGTCTGCACAGGTTTCCTGCCCGGCGGCAGTTCATCTATCACAGATATGTCCAGGTCGCCATACAGGGTCATCGCCAGGGTTCTAGGTATAGGTGTTGCCGTCATCACCAGCACGTGCGGCGGGATGCCGTCCGCCGTCTTTGACCACAATGCCGCTCTCTGGTCCACCCCGAAGCGGTGCTGCTCGTCCACTATCGCCAGGCCCAGACGACAGAACACCACCTTGTCCTCTATCAGCGCATGTGTTCCCACCACTATGGATATGCTGCCGTCGGCGAGTCCGGCAAGTATTTCCCTGCGCTGCGCCTGACGCGTGCTTCCGGTCAGCACAGCCACCTTCACCCCTGTCGGGGCAAGGTACTTTTCCATATTCGCAAAATGCTGTCTTGCAAGAACTTCCGTAGGAGCCATAAGACAGGCCTGATAAGCATTGCCTACGGCTATCAGCGAAGAAAGGACCGCTACCATGGTCTTCCCCGATCCCACGTCCCCCTGCAGCAGCCTGTTCATTTGACGCCCGCTCCTCATATCTTCCCTGATTTCCCGTATCACCCTTTTCTGAGCTCCGGTAAGGGAATATGGCAACGCTTCATAGCAGCGGTTGAAGGCATCGCCGACGCGGTTCATCACATAGCCCCTGGCACCTCTGCTCCTGATGTACTTCTGTTTCAGGAGGGACAGCTGGAGGAAAAAGAGTTCCTCGAAGCAGATGCGGCGGCGTGCTGCGGACAGGCTTGCCGCATCCTGGGGGAAATGGATGTTGCGCAGGGCAAAATGTATGGGGACAAGCCCGGCTTCCTGCATCAGATACTCAGGAAGTGTCTCCCTGACCTCCGGAAGGGCAAGCCGTATGGCATTCTCCATCAGCTTGTTCATCGCCTTGGCGGTAATGCCGGCAGATTTCAGTCCTTCGCCCGAAGGATAGATGCCCGTCATGACACCCGTGGTGTAGCTGGCCTGGCGGTCATCTGCCCCCGGAGGATAGTCTATGTCGGGATGGACCATATTCATAACCCCGTTGAATACGGCAGGTTTTCCGTAAAACAGGAAGGTCTTCCCCGGCTCGAGACGGGCCATAGTGTACTTTATGCCTTTGAAAAAGACAAGTTCCATTCTTCCGCTTGAATCTTCCACCGTCACGCTCAGGCGTTTGCCTCCTATCAGTTCAGACTTGACGACCTTGGCGAGAATCTGCTGCGAGGCGCTGTCGTTCAGCTGGGAAATGGGCGTGATCCGGCTTCTGTCCACATACCTGAATGGGTACACGCGAAGAAGGTCACCGACCGTCTCCACCGCATACTCCTTCTTTAGTGCAGCCGCCCTCCTTGGCCCCACGCCCGGAAGGTACTGTATGTCCGAATCAAGCTCTCCCTTGTGCATCAGCCTATCTCCCGGCAATATGGTTCCTGAGCGGGGTCATAAGGAAAACGAACTCATAATCCCCGTAATGAAGCATATAGCTATCCAGCGGAAGGGCACCCCAGCTGTTGACGCAACCCAGACCCATCTGGGCATAGTCGATGCATATCTCCGTCAGATCTTCCTCCTCAAGATCGCCTGCATGGCGGTTGACTTTCCTCATGCCTTCGTCAAGGGATGAAACAGAGTAATGCAGTGCGGATGCCGAGAAAGGACGGCCCGAACTGAACTGGATACCGTTCCCCGCGGCGTCAGTAACCCTCCACCATACCAGGTCCGACCTGGTGCCTGTCTCCTGCGGGCGTATGTATGGGTAGTACTGCTCGGCAACGCTCTGGGAGTATATGCCCATAAAGGTGCAATCCTTTCTGTCAGAGTAGTTTTCCAGCGGTCCACGTCCATAGTATTCAACGCGGTTGAAGGACTTCGGCATCACCAGGTTCATTCCGTATCTGAACAGGTCGGATACTTTTTTGGAAGGATCTGCTTTCATCTTTTCCGTAACCTTGACCATTCCGGCATTGTTGACCTCGTAGGTCAGGGTCAACTCTGCGATATCCTTGATTATCAAGTGACTGGTAATGACCGCTATTCCGTCCCTGAGATCAGATTCCAAGCCTTTCTCCCGGTCGAGTGTGATCACCGGTTCCTTCCAGGCCCTGTACCTCATCTGTAGGCCGGCACCGAAATCGTTGTCGGTCGGAGCTCTCCAGAAGTTCGGCCGGATCTGGGTGTCTTCCTTCAGCATATCCTTTCCGTCCACACGGTATCTGCTTATGAGACCGCTGTGTCGGGATATATCCAAAGAAAAGTTTTCACCCCTGACTATAAGATAGTTACCATCCGCTGTAATTATTTCCGGTCCGGCAGGGGCATAACCTCCCCTGCTCTGGTTTGCAATGCTTATTTCCTTCCACTCCCTGGATACGAGCTGAAGCTGCTGGCGTGCCGCAACATGACCGGCTTCGAGGAGACCTTCCCCGGTCTTGAGTTCATAGCTCACATTCAGATATGCATCCTGTCCCTGAGGCAGCTGACCGACAGGAAGGGTCAGTTCCCGCGTTGCGCGTGGCGCTATGGCCAGATCGTCAACAACCCCCTTCTTCACCACGCGTCCTTCGCACATAAGTTCCCAGACCAGCCTGTAGGCGGAAAGGTCGCGGAAGTAATTTTCATTGAATATGCTGACACGGCCGGTTTCCGCATCCTCGAGCCTGGTCCAGATGTTCTGGTAATGGTATCCCACCTCATACATGTGAGGGTTCGGCACGCGGTCAGGACTTACGAGACCGTTGTCGCAGAAATTGTTGTCCGAGCCGTCATATCTGTTGAAATCGCCGCCGTAGGCATATATGGTCTTTCCGTTCTTGCCTGTCCATCTGAGGGACTGGTCGACGAAATCCCAGATGAATCCGCCCTGCAGCTTGTCATATTCCCGGATGAGCTCCCAGTATTCCCTGAAACCGCCCTCGGAATTGCCCATCGCGTGGGCATATTCACATTGGATGAGAGGCTTGGCCGATTCCGGGTTTTCCGCATATTTGCGCATATGGTCATAGCCGGCGTACATCGCACAGTAGATGTCTGTCTTTCCGTTCATTCTGGCCTGTTCGTACTGTACAGGACGGCTGCTGTCCTCGTTCTTCACCCAGTCATATGCCGCCTCGAAATTCTCGCCGTATCCTGCCTCGTTGCCCAGGGACCATATAATTACGGACGGATGGTTGAAGTTGCGCTGCACGTTTCTGCGGTTTCTCTGCATATGGGCAAGGGCATAGTCGCTATTCTTGGCAAGGGTGCGCTCGCCGTAGCCCATACCGTGGGATTCGATGTCGGCCTCGGCCACCACATAGAGACCGTAACGGTCACAGAGCTCATACCAGTAGTCGTCATCAGGATAGTGGCAGGTCCTCACGGCATTGATATTGAACTGTTTCATTATCATTATGTCCTGGAGCATCCTCTCCTTTGAGACTATATAGCCGCCGTCAGGGTCAAGCTCGTGCCTGTTGACACCCTTGATCAGCACCGGACGGCCGTTGACCAGAAGCTGGGAATCCTTGATTTCGATGGTCCGGAAACCGGTGGAAACCGGTATGGTCTCTCCCGCTGCGCTTACCCTTACGGTATAGAGGTTCGGGGTTTCAGCGGTCCATTTCGCAGGAGAGTCCACCGTCAGACGGGCAGAGGCCTTCCCTCCCTTGCGGGGACTTGGAATGGTGGCAGATGCCACGCACTTTCCCTGAGCATCTACAAGTTCCACCGAAGCGACTCCTGCATTGCCCTTGAATGAGAGTTCGACATCCATTATACCGTCACTATAGCTTGCGTCAAGCCCTGCGGTCACACGTATGTCTTCAACCCTGTTTTTCGCCCTCGCATACAGATAGCTGTCACGGGCTATGCCTGAATACCTGAAGAAGTCCTGGTCTTCCAGATAAGTTCCGTCGCACCATCTGAAAATCTGCATCGCGATGAGATTCCGTTCTCCTGGGACAAGATATCTCGTGATGTCGAATTCGGCTTCGAGCTTGCTGTCCTCGCTGTAGCCTGCGAACTTGCCGTTGACCCATACATATACGCATGAGGTCACGGAGCCCAGGTGCATGATCACGTCTTTGCCTGACCACGAGGCGGGTACCGTGATCTCGCGTCGGTAGGTGCCGACATGATTGCCCTCGACCGGCAGCGCAGGAGGATTGCTCTCGAACTGGTTCACCCAGGCATAGCAGTTGTTCACGTATATGGGATCCCCGTAGCCTTTGAGTTCCCACAGTCCGGGAACTGACATCGTGTCCCAGCTGCGGTCGTCATATGACAGTCCCCAGAAGTCGGTCGGGCGCTGATCGGAATCCTTGACCCACAGGAACTTCCAGTTGCCGTGAAGGGTGAGAAAGTTTTCGGATTCCTCCGGAGTCTGAGCATTCTCCGAAGCGGAGTATGCGAAATAGGCACTGTGCATCGGAGCTCGGTTGACTTCATTGATCCGTGGGTCCTGCCACTCCCTGAAAGTCTGGGCGGACAACATTGCGCCGGCCGTCAGTGAAAGGCACAGGCAGAATAAACGCTTCATATCAGACATGATTTCGTGGTTATTTCTGCCGCAAGTTAGCATTTTTCCGCGAATAATCGGGACTTTTCCCTTTCATTGAAGGTCATGACCGCCTCAAATTCCGCCGGATTGAAGCCCAAGTAATCTGTTTTTGTTCCGCAAACGGCACAATTCCCTGAAAACAGATGAGTTATAACTTTCCAGGTTTGATTAATCCGAAAAGGACGGCCGGGAGGTCTTCCGCCGTGGCGTCTTCTGCCTTCACGCCCTGCGCCGTGACGCCGGCCCGCCCTGATGAGTGCCGGAAGATTCTTGGAAGGGAACTTTCAGCCCTGCAAGTCTATGAAAGAGAAACGTCAGAGACAAGAAACGGGCCCCGCAGGACCCGTAAAAATCAGGAATCTTTCCCTGATGAGCTGTTTCTTTACCCTTTGGCAGAAGTATATGCCAACATCGGGATCCACTCCGGATGGGCGGATTCATTACCCGGATGGGCAGATGGTACTCCCGTGCGGATTCGAACCGCAACCGTCAGAACCGGAATCTGAAATCCTATCCATTAGACTACGGGAGCAAGGTTTGCGAAAATACGAAAAAAGTGGAGAAAAAGGCTCCCGTGTGGGGAATAATTTAGATTTTTGGCTCCATTTTGGTAAATTTGCCACGTCATAACTTAAAAAACAGACGTACAAACGACAATGAAAGCTTACGTTTTCCCTGGCCAGGGAGCTCAGTTCCCGGGTATGGCGAAGGACCTCTACGACAATGTCCCTCTCGCCAAGAAGATGCTTGAGGAAGCGAACGACATCCTCGGTTTCCGGATTACGGACATAATGTTCGAAGGCACCGCCGACGATCTCAAGGCAACAAAGGTGACACAGCCTGCCATATTCCTGCATTCTACCGTTCTCGCCCTCTGTCTGAGCATTCAGCCGGACATGGTTGCGGGCCATTCCCTCGGTGAATTTTCGGCTCTTGCCGCCGCGAAGGCAATGAAGTTCGAGGATGCGCTCAGGCTGGTGGCGATCAGGGCGCGCGAGATGCAGAAGTGCTGCGAGCAGGTACCGGGCCTGATGGCTGCGATCATCGGCCTGAGCAACGAGCAGGTCGAAGAGATTTGCGCCGCGACGGAAGGTACGGTGATTCCGGCAAACTACAACTGCGACGGACAGATAGTCATATCCGGTGAGAAGGAAGCCGTGGAGAAGGCCTGTGAGGCAGCAAAGGCCGCCGGCGCGAAAAGGGCGCTGCCTCTGGCAGTGAGCGGAGCATTCCACTCCCCGCTGATGGAGCCTGCCAGGATAGAACTCGGCAAAGCCATAGAGACCACTGAGATCGTGGCGCCTGTGTGCCCTGTATACCAAAACGTTACCGGTCGTCCGGAAACAGATCCGGAAGCCATCAAGAAGAACCTTCTCGACCAACTTACCTCTCCTGTGAAATGGACCCAGTCTGTCAAGAACATGCTCGTAGAAGGGGCCGACCATTTCATCGAACTCGGTCCGGGGAACGTGCTCCAGGGCCTGGTGAAGAGGATATCCGGAGGCAGCGTGACCATCGAAGGCCGCGACAGGTTCTGAAAACATCCTTCTGATTGAAAAATGTAGTCAGTTTTTCGTTATTAAAACGAATAATTGACTACATTTGTGTGTTGATTGCGCAAATCCGTAATTGATCAAATAATCACAATTTTTAAACATAAACGTTAACGATTATGGCAAAAGAAAAGAAATTCATCACTTGTGATGGAAACACCGCCGTAGCCAACATCGCATATCTTTTCAGCGAGCATGCGGCGATCTATCCCATCACCCCTTCATCTCCGATGGCAGAGAACATCGATGAATGGGCCGCTCACGGCAAGAAGAACCTTTGGGGTGAGACCGTAAAGGTTACCGAGCTTCAGAGCGAAGGTGGTGCATCAGGAACCGTTCACGGCTCGCTTCAGGCAGGTGTACTGACCACAACCTACACCGCATCCCAGGGACTTCTCCTCATGATCCCTAACATGTACAAGATTGCCGGCGAGATGCTTCCGGCCGTCTTCCACGTTTCAGCGCGCGCCCTCGCCTCACACGCACTCTCCATCTTCGGAGACCATCAGGACGTGATGGCCTGCAGGCAGACGGGTTTCGCCCTCCTCGCTTCCAGCTCAGTTCAGGAAGCCCAGGACCTTGCAGCCGTGGCACACCTTTCAGCAATCAAGTCATCCATTCCTTTCCTCCACTTCTTCGACGGATTCCGCACTTCTCACGAAATCCAGAAGATCGAGGCTCTCGACGAGGATGCGCTCCGCGGAATGGTAAGCAAGAAGTCTCTCCAGAAGTTCAGGGACAGGGCCCTCAATCCTGACTCTCCTGTCACCAGGGGCACCGCTCAGAACGGAGACGTATATTTCCAGGCCGTAGAGTCAAGGAACCAGTATTATGACGCAATCCCGGACATCGTCGCGCGCTATATGGGCGAAATCAGCGAGCTCACCGGCCGCGAGTACCGTCCGTTCTCATACTACGGTGACGAGAATGCCGAGAACATCATCGTTGCGATGGGTTCAGTGACCGACACAATCAAGGAGACCATCGACTACCTCTCAAAGAAGGGCCGCAAGTACGGTCTCATCACCGTTCACCTCTACCGTCCTTTCTCAGAGAAGTACTTCCTCAAGGTGCTTCCTAAGAACGTGAAAAAGATTGCCGTCCTCGACAGGACCAAGGAGCCGGGAGCTCTCGGAGAGCCTCTTTACCTCGACGTGAAGGCTCTGTTCCAGGGCAAGACCCACGGACCGGTAGTAATCGGCGGCCGCTACGGTCTCTCATCAAAGGACACCACCCCTGCACAGATAGTTGCCGTTTACGACAACCTCGAGCAGAAGGAGCCGAAGAACGATTTCACCATCGGTATCGTGGATGACGTGACCTTCAAGTCTCTCCCTATCAAGAGCGAGATTTCCATCGTGAAGGCAGGCACCACCGAGTGCAAGTTCTACGGTCTCGGTTCAGACGGAACCGTAGGCGCGAACAAGAACACCATCAAGATTATCGGTAACCACACCGACAAGTACTGCCAGGCATATTTCGACTATGACTCCAAGAAGTCAGGCGGATACACCTGTTCTCACCTCCGCTTCGGTGACGTTCCGATCAAGGCGCCATATCTCGTTTCAACTCCTGACTTCGTTGCCTGCCACGTTCCTTCATACCTCACCAAGTATGACGTGCTCAAGGGCATCAAGGACGGCGGCACCCTCCTTCTCAACAGCCTCTGGGATGAAGAGGAGACCATCAAGAGGATACCTGACAACGTAAAGGCCATCATCGGCAGGAAGCACATCAACCTCTACATAATCAACGCCACCAAGATTGCCGCTGAAATCGGCCTCGGAGGAAGGACCAACACCATACTCCAGTCAGCATTCTTCAAGATTACCGGCATCATTCCTTACGAGGATGCAGTGAAGTACATGAAGGACGCCATAGTCAAGAGCTACGGCAAGAAGGGCGAGAACATCGTGAACATGAACTACGCTGCCGTTGACCGCGGCGGTGAATATGTCAAGGTGAACGTACCTGCAGAGTGGGCCCAGATCACAGCCAAGTTCGAGAACCCTAACAAGGACCGATTCGCTCCTGAGTTCGTCAAGAAGGTTGCCGACATCGTCAACGCACAGAACGGTGACTCACTCCCAGTAAGCAGCTTCGTTCCGTTCGCGGACGGAACCATGCCTGCAGGTACTTCAGCATACGAGAAGCGCGGCGTGGCGGTTTCAGTTCCTAGCTGGAATCCTGACAACTGTATCCAGTGCAACACCTGTGCATTCGTCTGCCCTCATGCAGCGATCCGTCCTTTCATCCTCACCGAGGAAGAGCTTGCCGCCGCTCCTGCAGGACTCAAGTCGAAGCAGGGCCTCGCCACTCTCAAGGACTACAAGTTCAGCCTCGCGGTTTCAGTTGACGACTGTACCGGTTGCGGCAACTGCGTGGATGTATGTCCTGCAAAGACCAAGGCTCTCACCATGGCTGCATACGAAGGCCAGAAGGCGGAGCAGGAGAACTTCAACTACCTCAACTCAAAGGTCGGCTACAAGGAGAATCTCGTAAACAAGACTGCAAGTGTCAAGAACGCTCAGTTCGCACAGCCTCTCTTCGAGTTCTCAGGCGCCTGCGCTGGTTGCGGCGAGACTCCATATATCAAGAACATAACCCAGCTCTTCGGTGACCATATGATGATTGCCAACGCTACAGGTTGTTCTTCAATCTATGGCGCGTCATTCCCTGCATCACCTTATTGCACCAATTCCGAAGGTCACGGTCCGGCATGGGCCAACTCTCTCTTCGAGGACTTCTGCGAGTTCGGTCTCGGTATGAAGCTCGGTTCCGACCGTGCACGTCAGACTGTAGAAAGGTATATGACCGAGGGTCTCCAGTGCTCTTGCTGTACAGATGAGATGAAGGC
This sequence comes from Bacteroidales bacterium, assembly GCA_016295455.1. Lineage (GTDB taxonomy): Bacteria > Bacteroidota > Bacteroidia > Bacteroidales > UBA932 > Cryptobacteroides. The sequence continues at coordinate 39,707 of JAEDLE010000008.1, read as the reverse complement.
TCTTTTCCAGCAGTGGCTCGACAACAAGAACGACGCTGCAGTAACCCGCGAGGTGGCTGACAAGCTCGTTCCTCTTATGGAGGCTTGCGGTTGCGATACCTGCAAGAAACTTCTCGAGTACAGGCACTTCATCCCTAGCCGCAGCCAGTGGATATTCGGCGGTGACGGTGCAAGCTACGATATCGGATACGGCGGACTCGACCACGTCCTCGCTTCAGGTGAGAATGTGAACATCCTCGTACTCGACACCGAGGTTTACTCCAACACAGGCGGCCAGTCTTCAAAGGCAACCCCTGCCGGCGCTATCGCCAAGTTCGCTGCATCAGGCAAGAAGATCCGCAAGAAGGATCTCGGAATGATGGCCATGAGCTACGGTTATGTATATGTAGCTCAGGTAGCTATGGGTGCAAGCCCTGTACAGTACCTCAACGCCATCAAGGAAGCGGAGGCATACGACGGACCTTCTCTCATCATCGCATACGCACCTTGTATCAACCACGGACTCAAGGCCGGTATGGGTTTGAGCCAGAAGGAGGAGAAGCTCGCAGTCGACTGCGGTTACTGGCAGCTCTACAGGTACAACCCAACTCTCGAAGGAACCGACAAGAATCCGTTCTCACTCGATTCCAAGGAGCCTGACTGGAGCAAGTTCCAGGACTTCCTCAAGGGCGAGGTACGCTTCGCATCCCTCTACAAGCTCTTCCCTGAGCGCGCAGAGGAACTGCTCTCAACTACTGAGGAGTTCGCGAAGATCCGCTACAACAACTACAAGAAGCTCTCAGGCAAATAGTCCTGACTTCAATACCGAAAAAGAAGCCGGCCCAAAAGGGTCGGCTTCTCTGATACAGAGAGCGTTCTGGAAAGCGGCTGAATAAAAAATACGGAGCATTCGCATAATTACGAATGCTCCGGCAGTCTGTGAGGCATCAGTGATGCCGAAAGACTATTCAACCTCGGCGGTTACGCCGGGACGCATCACGATTTCGACTCTGGTGCCGTCAAGTATAGCCTTGGCTGCATTCTGAACGGCCTCCGGAGTAAGTCTTTCGATGGCAGGTTCCAGGTTGGCAACCCTGTCGTTGCCCATGGTCTCGTATGCCACGAAGGCGCTGAGCCACCAGCTGTTCTTGACCTTGTCCTCAGGAAGATTCTTCTGGAGATTCTTCTTCGCCATATCGAATTCCTCGGCAGTAGGGCCATCAGCAGCAAGGTCGTTCAGGCCCTTGAAAGCAAGTTCACGGAGACGGTCAGCCATAGCCGGCTTGGTCTGGAACATATACTGGAGCTGCATATAGTCTTCGGTCGGAGTGATCTTTACGTCAGCGGCGGTCTGAGCCCCATAGGTCCCGCCTTCATCCTCGCGGAGCGAAGCCACATACCTCATATCGAGGATATAGCTGAGTGCGTTCATCTCCACCTGCCTGTCATAGCAGAACTTGACAGGAGACTTGAAGGCATTGAACACGGTGGTCATTGGGGTCTGCATATCAACCTTGAAATCCTTGGTTACATTCTCGCCTACCATCACCGGAACCTCTCCCCAGCCAAGAGCCTTCTTACCCTTTGGAATTGAGCCGAAGTACTTCTCCACCAAAGGTTTGATTTCCTGAGGCACAAAGTCTCCCACTATAATGAGAGAAGCACCGCCTGCATCATTGAAGAGCCTCCTGTACACATTCTCGAGTCTGCCAATATCAACCTTTGCGAGCAAGTCCGAGCTGATGATCTGCTTGCGGGGATTGTTTCCGTAAACGGTCTCGGTTATCGCTTTCTGAAGCTGGTAGTCAGGCTGGGATTCCAGATTAGGAAGTATCGGAGCGAGCATATTGACACTCTTGTCAAATTCATCCCTGTCGAACCTTGGCTGCACAAACTCGAGATATGCTATCTGGAAGGCAGTTTCAAGGTCCTTCGGAGAGGACTGTCCCTCGATTCCGTGGTTCATGCCTGTAACAAACGGATTGACCACAAGGCTCTTGCCTGAAAGCATCTTGCTGACCGTGCTTGAAGAGAACCTGGAAACGCCGCAATTGGACAGGAACACAGCCCAGAAATTATCTTCGAAGTTCGGAAGTTCGTCCTCGTCGGCAAGTGACAGTCCACCGTTCTTCACAAGATTGAAGCGGACGAGATTCTTTTCATATTCAGTAGGATAGAGTATAACTTTGAGGCCATTGGCCAGGGTCCACACAGTGGAGCCGTAAAGACCCTCGGAGACTTTCTTCACGCGTGAGCCCTTAAGCTGTGACGGGTCGAGGAAAGAACTCTCTACCGCTGCGCCCTCATTAGGCTTGATATCGGAAGCCTTCACCTGGGATATGGCATCGCGGAAATCCTGCTCGGAAGGATGGGATATGCCGGCTTTCTCAGGAGCGGTATAGACTACAACCATATTCTCGTCGGTAATTATCTGCTGGAGAATCTGGTTGATCTGCTCGGGAGTAATCATGGCAAGAAGCTGCTGCGCTACGGCATATTCTTCCGAAGGATCCATCACGGCGTAATTATCCATAAAGTTGGACATCAGACCCGGTATAAGATCCGCATTGGTCCTTGTTGCCGCCTGCTTTGCAGCATCTTCGTAATGTGTGAGCAGTATGTCCTTTGCCCTTGAAACCTCATCGTCGGTAAAACCGTAACGTCTTGCCTTTTCTATCTCGGTGAGGAAAGCCTTGAAACCATCGATTGCCTGTCCTTCCTTAAGGGAAACCTGTCCGAGAAGCACCTCCATGGTCTCGGTCAGATTGCCTACGCCTATACTTGCACCGAGCATAGGACTCTGGGGGTCTGCGACCACATCGGTGAAACGCTCGTTGAAAACCAGGGATATGATGGATTTCACGTTTTCAAGAAGCATTCCGACTACCGTGTTGTTGAGTTCCTTCGGAGTGGCATCTCCCTTCCAGAGCAAGGTTGCCGAATAAGAGCCCTCCTCAGGATCGGTAAGCACACCGATCACAGGCTCCTTATTGCCAGGTATCATAATCACATCCTTAGGCTTAGGATTCTCCGCAGCAGGTATATCGGCAAAGATTTCCTTGATTTTTGCCTCAACATAATCCACGTCAACGTCTCCCACCACCATAAGAGCCTGGAGATCAGGCCTATACCAGGTCTTGTAGAAATTATGCAAACTCTCCGGTCTGAAAGTCTGAAGATTCTCCTGGCTTCCGATTATGGTGCAAGTGGCATACTTGGAATCGCCGTAGTAATATGGCATCGAGCGTTCATGCAATCTCCAGGAAGCGTTTCTGCGGGCTCTCCTCTCCTCAAGTATGACTCCGCGCTCCTTGTCGATCTCTGCGGGGTCGTTGGTCACGAAATGGGAATAATCGTGCATTATGAGTATGCAACTGTCAATTACAGACTCGTTGACCAGAGGTATGTTCGTCAGCATATACTGTGTACGTTCAACACCTGTGGAGGCATTGACATTGCCGCCGAAAGACGCACCGATGCTCTGGAGATAGTCAAGTATACCTTTGTCCGGGAAGTTTTTCGTTCCGTTAAAGCACATATGCTCAAGGAAATGCGCCAGACCGTCCTGATCCGGGGTCTCCTGGATGGCGCCCACATGGGTCGCAAGATAGAATTCCGCTCTTCCGGCCGGTATCTCGTTATGCCGGATGTAATAGGTCATACCGTTGTCCAGCTTCCCTATCTTCACGGCTGGATCATTCGGCAGTACCTGCATCTGACCCTGAGCCAAAGCGCCGAGGGAGATGAATGCGGATGCAATAAGTACAAAAAATCTTTTCATTATCAGGTTCATATTAATAGAATTTTCAAAGATAATAAAAAATCATCTGTTATTCAATACGTATCCCATATGGATAGCCGCGGCGGAAGCAAATTTGTTGGAATTTCATAGGTGGACTATGAAATTCCAACAAATTGCTATCTTTGCACATAAGCAGAACTTATCGTCTGCTTTCATTACCATGCTGGAAGATTTCAGGCTGAAGATATTCCTCAAAGTCGCGCAGACGGGCAGTTTCACCGTTGCGGCGAAGGAGCTCGGCATTTCCCAGCCTGCCGTCAGCCAGAGCATCAACAACCTGGAAAAGACGCTGGGCGCGCAATTGCTGACCCGTTCACGCGGACTCGCCTGCCTGACAGCGGAAGGCTTCGCTTTCAGGGAATATGCCGAAAGGATACTCTACTGGTATTCGGCCGCCGACGCTATGTTCGGCGCGGAGGGAAGGCTCACGGACAACACCCGGGTAAGAATCTGCGCCGACCCGGTATGCGCCGCTTATCTCCTTCCGGAAACCCTTTCCGTAATCTGCGGAGCCCGCCCAAAGTCAGGTTTCAGCATAATCACACGCGACGGACTAGAAGAATATGTCTCCAACATATTCGAGAGCGGGGATGCTTCCGCCAAAGGGCGTTTCGGGGAAAATACCGACGCTGATGTGCAGGTCAGCATATTCCCCAGTCCCGAGACTATGGATTTCGAAGGTGAAAGCAGGCTTGTGGGTGTTCTGGATGCGGCGGTGGTGGCATCTGGACTGAACCGTTCGGCCACGGACGCCGCCCAGGCCAGGCTGAAGCCTTTCTCGACATTGGCTGGAGTGCACGTGTCGAACCGTTTCGCCCTGTGGAAGGGCTATGAGGCTTTCCTGACACCGGACCTGGAAGCCAGGGTGGCGGTGGTTTCCTCATCCGTAGAGGCGGTCAAGGCTATGACGGAGGCGTCGGACAGCCTCGTGGGCATAGTCCCGGAGCCTTCGGTGAGGAAGGAGCTTGCTGATGGACGACTGCTGAGACTCCCCGTCCAACTGCCCGAGTTTGCATACGACATTCACTTCGACCCCAGACCCGAGTTCGCAGGCAAGACCATATGCCAGCTGCTCAGGGATACGCTGGTTTCGGTCATCAGATATAGAGAAAACCGTATTTGACAATAGCATATACCGATTATGGACAGATTTGATTTGGTCAAGGAATCGTTCGAGAAGAAGGCGGTAGCCGCCGAGATGCCGCAGGGAAAACCGTCGGACTACTTCGGAGAACTTGTATTCGACAGAAACAAGATGCACAGGTATCTCGACGCCAACACTCTGGCGGCGCTGCTCGACTGCATCGACAACGGCAAGGCCCTCGACCGCAAGACGGCTGACGGAGTAGCCAGAGGCATTAAGGAATGGGCCCTGGAGCATCACGTGACACACGTCACACACTGGTTCCAGCCCCTGACCGACACAACCGCGGAGAAGCACGATTCCCTTATCGAATATGACAGGAAGGGAGGCGTGATAGAATCCTTCGACGGCAGGTCGCTCGCGCAGCAGGAACCGGACGCATCCTCTTTCCCGAACGGAGGCATCAGGGCGACTTTCGAGGCCAGGGGCTATACTGCCTGGGACCCTACTTCGCCTGTGTTCATCCAGGACGACACGCTCTGCATCCCTACCATATTCATATCCTATACCGGCGAGGCGCTGGACTACAAGACGCCGCTGAAAAGGTCCATAAAGGCAGTGTCTGACGCCGCCCTGCCCATATGCAGGCTGTTCGACCCTTCCGCGTCGAAGGTGCTGGTGTATCTCGGATGGGAACAGGAGTATTTCCTTGTGGATGAGGCGCTTTATGCGGCAAGACCGGACCTGATGATTACCGGCAGGACTCTGATGGGACACAGTTCGTCGAAGAATCAGCAGCTGGACGACCATTATTTCGGTTCGATTCCAAGCAGGGTGGCTGAGTTCATGAGGGACCTCGAACTCGCAGGACACCGCCTCGGCATACCGATTAAGACCAGACACAACGAGGTCGCGCCGAACCAGTTCGAACTTGCTCCGATATATGGCGAAGCGAATCTTGCCAATGACCAGAACCTCATGGTGATGAACCTGATGACCAAGATTGCCCGCAAGCACGGCTTCGTGGTGCTCTTCCACGAAAAGCCTTTCGACGGGGTGAACGGTTCGGGCAAGCACAACAACTGGTCCCTGGGTACGGACAGCGGCACCCAGCTGCTCGCCCCGGGCAAGTCACCTATGGGAAACCTGCAGTTCATCACTTTCTTCGTGAATGTGCTCGCCGCAGTGCAGAGACACAATGCATTGCTGAAGGCCAGCATAGCCAGCGCCACCAATGCCCACAGACTGGGCGCGAACGAGGCCCCGCCTGCCATAGTGTCGGCCTTCCTCGGAAAAACGATGACCGACGTGCTGCGAAAACTGCTTACGGTACCGTCTGACACCGCAATAGAAATAGCCGGCAAGAAAGGCACCAGCCTGGAACTCGTAGAAATCCCTGAAATATTCGTGGACAATACCGACAGAAACAGGACTTCGCCTTTCGCATTCACAGGCAACCGCTTCGAATTCAGGGCAGTAGGTTCTTCAGCCAACTGTGCCGGAGCACTCACGACACTGAACGCGGCCGTCGCAGAACAGCTGCTTGACTTCAAGGAGAAACTGGATATGGAACTGGCTGCCGGAAAGGCCCTGAACATAGCCGTAATGGATACACTGAAACCTCTGATAGCTTCCGTGATAGACGTGATATGCTTTGACGGCAACGGCTACACCGAGGAGTGGCGCCATGAAGCGGAAAGAAGGGGGCTTGACACCGAGACCAGCGTGCCTGAGATGATCAAGGTCTTCAGCAGGCCGGAGTCAGTCGCGATGTTCAAGCGCACGGGAGTATTCACCGAGTCGGAACTCAATGCCAGGAACGAAGTGAAATGGGAGACCTACAGCAAGAAGGTGCAGATTGAATCCAGGGTTCTCGTGCGTATGGCCATAAACCATATCATCCCTGCAGCCGTAAGTTATAAGAGTTTACTGCTAAAGGAGTTGGCCGCCAATAAGGAAGTATTCGGAAATCTTGACGGCTGCGCCACAGAGCTGGCTCTCGTGCAAAAGGTCAATGCCTATGTCGAAAAAATCGACGATCTCGCCCGCGAAATGAAAGAGGCGCGCAAGAGGGCGAACGCTATCGAGAGCGAATACGAGAAGGCTGTGGCATACCACGGAATCGCCGAGTCGTTCAACGGAATCAGGCAGCCAATAGACAAACTTGAGGAAATCGTGGACAACCGTCTCTGGCCGCTTCCGAAATACCGCGAACTGCTGTTCATCAGCTGAATGAATCGGAGGGCGGCACCCGGTTGTGCCGCCCTCCTTTATGTCTACAGACCCGATTCCCGGCAGTATTCAATTTAGATTTCCCTGCCGCATCCCGGGAGTATTTCAGTTTTTGCTGTCGTTATCCTTGCCGTTGAGGCGTTCCATATGCTTGACATCGTCGCCTTTCGCGTTCTTGTAGCGGAAGCGGCGTATCTTGTGGGTGGCAGTCTTCTCGAACGGATCCTTCATCACCTCGACATCATTCACCTTGGACTGCTTGCTGACGCGCTTGTTGACATAGTCCATGATTGCCTTTTTCTTCTCGGCAAGGTTCTCGAAAAACTTGTCTTCACCGGCCTGGTTCCAGTTGATGACATTGTCGTCAAACTTGACCAGGGCCACGAGCTTGCCGTCACGCTCCATCACCAGCGATTCGTTCACGCCTTCCACGGTGTTGATGACCTGCTCGATTTCCTCAGGATAGATGTTCTCGCCCGAAGCGCCGAGTATCATATTGTTCAGACGGCCCTTGATGTAGTAGTAGCCCTTTTCGTCCATCACCGCAAGGTCATTGGTCCTGAACCAACCGTCATCGGTAACCACTCCCCTGGTCCTCTCAGGGTCCTTGTAATAGCCGAGCATAACGTTGTCACCCTTCGCAACTATCTCACCCTCACCGGTCTGCGGATTCACGTTCTGCAGCTTGACCTCAACGCCATATGCAGGAACCCCGATGGAACCGACCTTGGTCTTTCCGACGCAGGCATTGGTAATGAGAGGCGCCGTCTCGGTCAGGCCATAGCCTATGGCATATGGAAACCTGGCCTTGAGCAGGAATTCCTCAACGGTCGGGTCAAGCTTGGAACCGCCTATGCCGAAGAAGCGCAGGTGGCCTCCGAAGGTTGCATACAGTTTCCTGCCGACAAAAAAGTACAGCAGCGAAGGCAGATGGTCCTTCATCCAGGAGAGAATGCGGCTCTTGTTGATGGTAGGGACTATGCTTGCCTTATAGACCTTCTCGATGATGAGCGGCACAGAGCACATGATGGTCGGCTTCACGCTCTTCATTGCAGCTATCAGGACTGTAGGGGTAGGCGGTTTCTGGAGATAGTGCACACAGGCTCCGACGTACAGAGGATAAAGCACGCTGAAAGCCATCTCGTAGGTGTGAGGCATGGGAAGTATGGAGAGCCAGCGGTCCTTTGCCTTGGTTTTCTGCGCGTGATATGCCGCAATGACGTTGTGGCTGAGATTCCTGTGACTGAGCATCACACCCTTGGCCTTTCCGGAAGTGCCTGAAGTATAAATGATTGCAGCCAGGTCATCAGGCTGTGGTTCCTTCAGCCAGCCCTCACAGGTGAAGGCCTTGTCGTCGCGCTTCACTATATGGAGCTTGTCCAGGTTGAAGACCAGCACCATCTTGTCCATCATCTCCTGCGAAACCTTGCCAATCATCCTCTCGGACACGAAGAGCACCTTGGTTCCGGAATGGGTCAGGATGTTGGTCACTTCGCTTTCGGACGAATCCGGAAGTATCGGCACCGCCACCCTGCCGAAGGCTACGGCGGAGAAAAAGGCAACAGTCCAGTTCGGCATATTCTGAGACAATATGGCGATCCTGTCCCCGGCCTTGATGCCGTAGCGTGAAAGATTATGCGAAATTTCAAGACACTTGGCGCGGAATGACCCGTAGGTGTAGGTCTGAGAATCGTCTTCCACATAACGGGAAAGAGGATTCTTTGAATATGCCAACGTGGAGAATTCGAAGAGTTTCGAAAGGGTCGTCACGAATGATTCCTTCCGGGTGGTGAGTCTTCGGAGTGCGTTCATATGATAATTTACTTAGTGATATATCCATCAGGGTGTTTGCCTACCAGATGCATGGTCTCATAGATTGCCTGTATCCTGTCGGTATCGGCCCTGGCATCATCCGAAAGCTCGAACTTCTTGCCTACGCCTATGCGTTTTGTCTTCCAGTCGAAGTAGCCCAGATAGACCGGAACTCCGGCTGCCCTGGCTATGGTGTGATACCCTGTCTTCCACTTCTTGACCGCCTTTCTGGTGCCTTCAGGCGCTATGGCGAGCACGAAGTAGTCGTCTTTCTCGAATTCGGTAATGAGACTCTTCACCAGAGTCGTCGCATTTGTGCGGTCGGTCGGTATGCCGCCCAGCTTGCGGAGCAGCCATCCCATAGGTCCGACGAAGAACTCCTTCTTGATCATCACCTTGGCCTTGCCGGCATCGAGGGAGGTGTAGAAAAGATAGGATATCAGGAAATCCCAGATGGAAGTGTGAGGCACTCCAAGGATTATGGCCTTCTGTTCCTCCACCGGTCCGGAATCAGCTGTCCAGCCCAGAGCGCGCAGAAGGAAGCCGCAGAATTTTGCCCACATGATTTTCAATGATTTAGATGTTCACATCCTCAAGTTCCTCCTCGCTGCGGAGGTTCTGGCGGATGAAGTTCTGCCTGTCTATGGTGTTGTCACCCATATAGAATTCCATGATGTCGGCTATGGACTCCTCGTCCGAAAGCTTCACCATGTCAAGTCTCATATTCTCGCCTATGAAGTCCACGAACTCCTTCGAAGAAATCTCTCCCAGACCCTTGAACCTGGTTATCTCCACGCCCGTACGGAGATCCCTGACCGCAGCATCCTTCTCTTCCGAAGAGAAGCAGTAACGGGTCTCCTTCTTGTTCCTGACCCTGAACAGTGGGGTCTGGAGTATATGCACGTGTCCGCGGCGTATGAGGTCGGGGTAATACTTCATGAAGAAAGTCAGCACCAGCATCCTGATGTGCATCCCGTCATCATCGGCATCGGTCGCGACGATGATGTTGTTGTACCTCAGGTCATCCAGGTCCTCCTCCACTCCCAACGCTGAAATCAGAAGATTAAGTTCTTCATTCTCAGCAACTTTACGACGGCTTTCCTTGTAACAGTTGATAGGCTTTCCCCTAAGGCTGAAGACCGCCTGGCTGTTCGCGTCACGCACCTTTGTGATGGTTCCACTCGCCGAGTCTCCCTCAGTTATGAATATGCTGGAGAGTTCCTTGAGGTCCTGCTTGTCCTTTGGAAGCTTGTCATTGAAATGATACCTGCAGTCCCGGAGTTTCTTGTTGTAGACGTTGGCCTTCTTGTTGTGCGCCCTGGTCTTCTTCTGAATCCCGGAAATCTCCTCCCTCTCCGCCTGGGAAGCCTTGATCTTCTCCTCGATCACAGGCACAACCTCCGGGTGCATATGGAGGTAATTGTCCAGATGACGGGCGATGAAATCGTTCACGAAAGAACGAATGGTCGGCCCCCTGTCGATCACGTTGGAGCCGTCCTCATCCTTGACGACTTTCCCGTCGGCATCCCTCATATACTTCTCCCACATATAGGTCGAACTGAGTTTGGTCTTGGTCTGCCCCTCGAAGTCCGGTTCCTGGATCTGTATGCTGATGGCTCCGACTATGCCCTGCCTGCAGTCCTCGGGAGCATAGTTCTTCTTGAAGAAATCCTTGAGCGTCTTTCCGATTGCCTCCCTTAGCGCTGCCAGATGGGTTCCGCCGTATCTGGTATTCTGTCCGTTGACGAATGATGCGATGTTCTCACCGTAGGCGTTGCCGTGCGTGAGAACCACTTCTATGTCCTTGTCCTCCAAATGGACAGGTGCATACAGCGGCTGCTCGGTAAGGCTGTCGTTGACCAGGTCGAGAAGACCGTTCTCCGACTTGTACGGCACCCCGTTGAGGTTGAGCACCAGGCCTTTCTTGAGGTAGGAGTAGTTCTTGACCATGGTCTCGACATACTCCATGTTGTACTCGTATTTCCCGAAGAGCTCGTCGTCCGGAGTGAAGCGCACGAGGGTTCCGTTCTTCTCGCCCACTCCCGTCCTCATACCGCTGTCGAGCAGCTTTCCCCTGGAGAAACTCGCCCAGGAGCTCTCCCCGTCGCGGAAGGACTCCACATAGAACTCGGAAGACAGCGCATTCACCGCCTTCGTGCCGACACCGTTCAGGCCCACCGATTTCTTGAAAACGGCATCGTCGAACTTGCCGCCCGTATTGAGCTTGCTGGTTGCCTTCACGACGGAACCGAGCGGGATGCCGCGTCCGAAATCCCTGACGCTGACCTTCCCGTCCGCCACCTGAATCTGAATCTGCTTTCCGAAACCCGCGGAGAACTCATCTATGGAGTTGTCAAGTATCTCCTTGAGCAGCACATATATGCCGTCTCCCGGATTATCCCCGTTACCCAGACGTCCGATGTACATGCCGGGACGCCTGCGGATATGCTCGACACCTTCCAGGGTCTTGATATTGTCGTCAGTGTAGTTGTGAAGACCTGTCTCAGCCATAAAATTACCGTTATCCTACAAATATACTAAGAAACTTTTTTGTATATGGCAATTTGCGACAATATGGTGTCTTTTGACAAGCTTTTGTGCAGTTTTGGCGTCATTTCAGTACGGCATTTACCGCCACAGCCGGCCACACTCACTCAAGCAGACATCTTGAGAGCCTTTCCGCCTGTTCTTCCGTGAGTATGCCCTCCTCACGCAGTCTTTCCACGGAGCGGGATGACAAAGGGCTGTTCTCCCGGAATATGACGACGGCGTGCGCGGCGTGGCGGTCCAGGTGGGGATGCAGGGCGAGGCTGTCCTCAGGCAGACTCCAGAGCCGGAAGGGGGCCGGCGGGGTGAGTGTCAGCATATCCCTCAGGCCTTCAAGTCTTTCCTCTCCGAAGTTGGGGATCTCGAGCAGCTGTTCCACGCAGGAGTAGCCGCCGAGCCTCTCCCTGTAGGATACCATACGGGATGCGAAGTACGGGCCTATGCCCGGGAGCGCGTCGAAGGCTGCGGAGTCAGCATGGTTGATGTCCAGCGCCGGGATGTCGATATACGGTTCCAGACGCCTGAACACCGAGTCCGCCACCACATATGAACGGGCGAAGTCTTCCTTGCGGTTGAAGTGTCCCCCAGCCTTGCGGTAATTGTCTATCGATTGCGCCTGTTTGAGGGTAAAGCCCAGGCGCATAAGCTCTTCCACCGTTACCGTATTGGGATTGAAGCGGAATGACTCAAAGCTCCTGCCGGCATATTTCTCCCTCAGCTTGAGCGCCGCCTCAGAATGAGGCGCATTCTTCCTGTATGAACGCACGGCATTGCCCCCCGAACGGGAAGTTCCGGGCACGGTCCCATAACCGCTCCCCGATCGGGAATCTCCCGACACGCCGTCCCCCGCCTCCAACGCCAGCCCGGCATATTCATTTTCTCCTGAATATGGCGACGCGCATATGTAGACCGTGTCCGGGTGGTCCGAATTGCCGACTACCCGGGCGACAGTTGCCCGCTGTATAAAAAGGGCTGTCTGATAACCTATTGCAAGAAAAACCAGGGCGATTGCCCCGACCGTGAAAGAAGCGTCAGGCTTGCGCCTGTCCTTCTCATTGTCCTTCATCTGTGTCCATTTCTCTCTCCTCTGCCTCCCTGTGACGTCTGGACCTCTTTTCGGAAGGGTCCTTTTCTTCCGCTTTCTGTCTGGTCTGGGGCGCACCTGCGACCACTATCACGATTTCCCCCTTGGGCTCGTGTCCGGCATACCAGGCTGCGACCTCAGCGAGAGTACCCCTGCGGTGTTCCTCGTGCACCTTGGAGATCTCCCTTGCAACCGAACACTCACGGTCCGGCCCGAAATACTCAGCAAATTGTTCAAGTGTCTTCACAAGCCTGTAAGGCGACTCGTAGAAGACCATGGTCCTCGGCTCGGTTGAAAGTTCCCTGAGCAGGGTCTGGCGGCCTTTCTTCACCGGAAGGAAGCCCTCGAAGCAGAATCTGTCGCAGGGCAGGCCAGATGACACTATGGCCGGAATACAGGCCGTAGCACCAGGAAGCGTCTGAATCTCAACACCTTCCTCCGCACAGGTCCGAGCCAGCAGAAAGCCCGGGTCGGAAATGCCCGGAGTGCCGGCGTCGCTTATCAGAGCAACGTTCAGACCGGCGAGTATCTTTTCCCTGATGAGTCCGGCGGTCTTGTGCTCATTGAACTTGTGATGCGACTGGAGTCTCCCCTCAATGCCATAGTGACGCAGCAGGACGGAACTGGTCCTGGTGTCCTCCGCAAGGATCAGGTCCACCTCCTTGAGTATGCGTACAGCCCTGTAGCTCATGTCTTCGAGATTCCCTACCGGGGTGGGCACTATGTAGAGGATTCCTGCCATATGCTATTTCCTTATCCTGCGCCTGAGCGCCATCATGAACCTGTAGACATCCTCGCTGTCCATATCCCATTCCGGGAAGGTCGAGGTAAGATATTCAAGAGCCTTCTCGAGAGCAGGCATCGCATTCAACTTGTCTATGCTGTCCTGATAGAGTGCGGAGTCATCGCGGAAAAGACGCCTGATGAAGAGCACCTGGTCACCCAGGGCTATGGCGCTGCGGAGCGATTTCACCTCAGGTCCCGGCATATCGTGAAGCCAGGCCCGCTTCTGGGCAAGGACGTCCATCACGGCATTCCCGGAGTCCTGTACAGCCTTCTCGTTGAGCGTAGTAACGGACGGCTTGCGTCCGCGCCTCGGCTTGTGCTGCGGAACATCCCCGAACTCCGCCCCGAACAGGTTTCCGAAACCTTCTTCATCCCCTGGAAGGTCCTCAGGCTCCTCTGCAACGGCAACTACAGGCATGTCTTCCGCCGAAGGCATATCTTCAGGTTCCGACATTTCTTCAGCCGCCTGTTCAGGAAGAACGTCGGCCTCCGCTTCGGCCGCAGTCAAATCCACAGCCTCCGGCACTTCAAGCGGAACTTCTTCCGCCTGAACCACGTCGCCCGCTGCCGGACTATCCGCTGGAAGACCATCTGAAACGGGAGCATCCTCTGAAACGGGAGCATCCTCCGGAACGGGAACTTCCTCCGGAACGGGAACTTCCTCCGCTGCCGGGTCTCCCTCCACAACAGGCATTCCCACAAAAACGGACCCATCCTCTACAAGCGAGGTGACCGTCTCGTCTTCAACAGCTTCCGGAATGATGTCAAGCGACAAATCTATAGCCTCGTCAGCCGCAATGGCAACGGGGGCAGGTGGCAGGTCAGGTGTGAATTCCTCCTCCCCGACGTGTTCTGGGCCAAGTTTCCTGAGGGCGCTCTCCAGCGCAGCCAACCTGGCCTCTATGGCATCCATCCTGGCGGACAAGTCCGACATATTCTCGAAAGGCTTGTTTTCCATAAGGCTTCTTTTACTATCTTTGCTTTCCACAAAAATAGCCTATGTTCTCAGAAATCGCAAAAAAATCAGGCTGCATAGAAGTCATATGCGGATCCATGTTCTCCGGAAAGACGGAGGAGCTCATCAGAAGAATCAAGAGGGCGCAGTTCGCCAACCAGACCATACGCATATTCAAGCCGACGGTGGACAGCCGTTATTCGGAGGAGGATGTAGTCTCCCACGATGCACACAGCATATCTTCCGTTCCGGTTGATGATGCCGCAAAGATGCTTGAGCTCGTGGAGAATGTCCAGGTGGTGGGCATAGACGAAGCTCAGTTCTTCGGTTCCAACCTTGTGGAAGTATGCCAGAAACTCGCCAACAGCGGTATCAGGGTGATAGTCGCTGGCCTGGACACAGACTACAAAGGCAAGCCTTTCGGACCTATACCGGCACTGATGGCCGTGGCCGAAGATGTACAGAAAGTGCACGCGATTTGCGTGAAATGCGGTGCGCTGGCGAACCATTCACACCGCCTTTCATCAAGTAAAAAACTGGTAGTCCTTGGAGAAAAGGACATCTACGAGCCTCTCTGCCGCCAGTGCTATAACAAGGCTATCGCTGAAGAGCAGTAGACATCAGTCTTCCACCCTTGCCATCGCTTCGCGGATCTTTGCGTCAATCTCGTCGCAGAGTTCCGCGTTGTCCATAAGCAGCTGCTTGGTGGCCTCACGTCCCTGCGCAAGCTTCTGGTCATTGTAGCTGAACCAGGAACCGCTCTTGTTGATGACGCCCATCTCGACTCCGAGGTCCACAACCTCGCCGACGCGTGAGATACCCTCGCCATATACAATGTCGAACTCTGCCTTCTTGAATGGCGGAGCCATCTTGTTCTTGACCACCTTGACCTTGGTCCTGTTTCCGAGGGCTTCCTCGCCGTCCTTGATCTGGGTAGTGCGCCTCACATCGATTCTGACTGATGCATAGAACTTGAGGGCGTTTCCTCCGGTGGTGGTCTCAGGGTTTCCGAACATCACTCCGATCTTCTCCCTGAGCTGGTTGATGAAGATGCAGCAGGTATTGGTCTTGCTGATGTTCGCCGTGAGCTTTCTCAACGCCTGGCTCATAAGCCTTGCCTGAAGACCCACCTTGTTGTCTCCCATCTCGCCTTCGATCTCAGCCTTCGGCGTGAGAGCCGCCACCGAGTCTATCACGATGATGTCGATCGCACCCGACCGGATGAGGTTGTCGGCAATCTCGAGCGCCTGCTCGCCATTGTCGGGCTGCGAGATGAGCAAACCGTCGAGGTCCACTCCAAGAGCCTTGGCATAACTTCTGTCGAAGGCGTGCTCCGCATCGATGATTGCGGCTATGCCTCCCTGCTTCTGCGCCTGGGCTATCGCATGGATGGCGAGTGTGGTCTTACCGCTGGATTCCGGTCCGAATATTTCGATGATTCTGCCCTTTGGATAGCCTCCTATGCCAAGGGCGTGGTCAAGCGCGATGGATCCGCTCGGTATGACCTGTACGTCCCATTGTGGCTGGTCTCCCAGTTTCATGATCGTTCCCTTCCCGAAATCTTTCTCAATCTTGTCGATCGTCGCCTGCAATGCCTTGAGTTTTCCGGCATTTGTCCCGGCGTTTTCCTGAACTGTTTCCTTAGCCATAAAATGTGATGTTGTTAAAGTTGTTCCGCAAATATATAAAAAAGGTGGGACTTCGTCTCCCATTCGATTGCAAAGATATGGCAACCTTGCGCCATTGCACTGCACAAGCTAGCTGGTTTTTGGCCTTCATCCACCTGAGATTCCGATTGGACACGGAAAGCCCGTTGCCGGCCGTGACCTTGCCGCCACGTGTAGCCATATACCCTGAAGGAAGAAATTCAAGCTCTTGTCGTTCGGTATTGAGCGCTTTTTTCCTATTTTTGTAGAGGCCCGCGATTTGCGGGAAAACGAAGTCGCCACGCGCGAAGAGATGTCGCCAAACGGGGAAACGAAGTCCATAAGCGGAAAGAGTGTCACGAAAGCATGAAGAACATGAAGAGACTCCTGGGGAAAAACGTCGATGAACTGAAGGATATCGCAAGGGAAGCGGGTCTGCCGCAATTTGCCGGAAAGCAGATTGCCGACTGGCTGTACCACAAGAAGGTAAGAACCATAGACGAGATGACCAACCTCTCCAAGGCCGGCAGGGAAAGGCTTGCCGCCGAATGGGAGGTGGGAGTGGCCCCTGCCCTCCAGTGCATCAGCTCGGTGGACGGTACCAGAAAGTATCTCTTTCCCGTGAAGTGTTCGCACAGGCGCGGGCTTGCCATGGACGAGAATGACAGCAATACGGAAGAGAGCGCCGTCGAATCGGTCATGATTCCGGACGGGGACCGCAAGACGCTCTGCGTGTCATCCCAGGCGGGATGCCGTATGGGATGCCGTTTCTGCATGACCGGAAGGCAGGGATTCCACGGAAACCTCTCCGCCGCAGACATAATCTCCCAGTATATCTCGGTGGACGAATCCGACAGCCTTACAAACACCGTGTTCATGGGTATGGGAGAGCCTCTCGACAACTACGAGAACGTGTTCAGGGCCATAGAGATACTCACTGCGGACTGGGGCTTCGGCTGGAGCCCGAAGAGAATCACGCTCTCGACCATAGGCGTACTTCCGAACCTGCGCAGGTTCCTGGACGAGACCCGCTGCCACCTTGCGGTGAGCATGCACGACCCTTTCGCTGACGAGAGGGGCAGTCTCATGCCGGTCCAGAACCCGTACCCACTCAAGGAGGTGCTGGACCTCATACGGGAATATGATTTCAGCGGACAGCGCAGGGTGAGTTTCGAGTATACGATGTTCGCCGGCTTCAACGACAGCAAACGCCACGCCGATGCCATAATACGGATGCTCAAGGGGCTGGAATGCAGGGTCAACCTCATCCGCTTCCACAAGATTCCCGATTTCCCTTACGACTGTTCTCCGGAACCCGTCATGGAACTGTTCCGGGACAGGATCTCCAGCGCGGGGATAACCGCCACCATAAGGGCTTCGAGAGGAGAGGACATATATGCAGCCTGCGGCATGCTGGCCGGAGAACACGGAAAAGAATGACCATAAACTGCACACTATGAGAGCTTTTGACAGAATCGGCATTTTACTGAGGGCCATCCTGGTGGCCTGCGTTGCCATATTCCCCTGCAGAGAGGCGGCTGCGCAGAAGTACAGCTACGGAATAGATTCGACGCTGGACGCGCATGCGACAGCGGAAATCAGGGCGAGGATGGATTCGATAAGGAAGACCAGGCCGACGGTGGCGCTGGTGCTCAGCGGAGGCGGTGCGAAAGGTGCCGCGCATATAGGCGTGCTCCGTTATCTCGAGGAGATTGACATGCCCGTGGACCTGATAGTCGGGACCAGTATGGGAGGCCTCATCGGCGGATTCTACAGCGCCGGACACAGTTCCGCAGTCATAGACAGCGCCATACGCAAGATAGACTGGAACATGGCACTGAGCGACAAGGTGCCTCTCAGGCACATGTCATATGCGGAAAAGTCCTACAAGCGACGCTACAACATCTCGATGCCGTTCTATTATGCTTCTGAGGAGAAACGGCAGAAGGGCGGTCTCAACAGGAAACTCAGGAATGTTGTGGACCAGTTCGACGACCTGCGCCTGGGAGCCGAGGACGAGGCGGGCAAGACCATTTCCTTCAAGGACAGAATACTCACCAGCCTTCCTTCCGGTCTTGTCACAGGACAGAACGTGAACAATCTTTTCAGTTCATACACGGTCGGTTATCACGACGATTGCGCTTTCTGGAACCTGCCGATTCCTTTCGTATGCGTGGCTACCGAGATGGTCAGCTCGAAACCGAAGGTGTGGTATTCCGGAAAAATCAACACGGCCCTGCGCTCGACCATGGCCATACCGGGACTGTTCACGCCTGTACGCACCGACGGAATGGTGCTGCTCGACGGAGGAATGAGAAACAACTACCCTACCGACATCGCCCGAAAACTCGGCGCGGACTATGTCATCGGTGTTGACCTGAGCGAGGGTTACAAGGAATATGATGACCTGAAGAACCTGACTGACATAGTGATGCAGGGCATAGACATGCTGGGCAGGGCTTCCTATGAGCAGAATACCGAGATAGCGGACGTCACCATAAAGCCGGATATCAGCGGCTACAATATGCTGAGTTTCGAGCCTGAGAGCATAGATGACCTGATAGCCAGGGGCGAGGCGTCCGCCCAGGCCCAGGACGAGGGGCTGATGGACATACTCTTGAAGACGGGAGACCCGGGTATAAGCAGAAACGGCAAGAGCGCGGTGAACATCAATATCGAGCCTGTGGAAATCAGCAATATAGAGTTCTCGGGCATCAGTAAGGAAGAAGCCTCCAGCATACTTTCCAGACTGAAGTTGGGTTCCAGGGACAAGATTACCTCAGGGGATATCGAGGAGATGGTGGCAGCGCTCTACGGCACCCGATATTTCGACTATGTGACCTACGAGCTGCTGGGCCGCGAAGAACCGTATACCCTTCATTTCCTGTGCAAGAAGGGTCCCGTGAACCAGCTGGGGCTGGCGGCGAGGATGGATTCTGACGAGATAGTGTCGGTGCTGCTGAACGTTGGCCTGAACATCCACAATGTCAACGGGCACGCGCTTGAGCTGAGCGGAAAGATAGGCACCAACCCGTACGCAAGCCTGCACTATTACTACCGCACGGAAGAAGGCCCCGCCATCAATGTGACCGTCACCGCCAAGAATGTGGACAGGAACAAGTTCAGTTTCGGCACAAATCTGTTCAACGTACAGTATTTCAACGAAAGGAACGAAGTTTACCTGTCGAACATACGCTGGATAAATCTGGATATAAATCTGGGCATGCGTTCCGACTATTACAAGGTCGGTTCACTGATGTCCGGCAGCGGAAGCGATGACTCGGGCATAGTTTCATTCAGAAGGAACAATTACCTCTCGGCTTTCCTCAGCGGAAACCTGGACACTCTCGACGACTATTATTTCCCGACCTCCGGCCTTGGAATGTCATTGGATTATTCCTGGGTATTCGGTGCCATACCGGAAAAGATCAAGGCCTTCCACAGCATCCAGTTCGGGGTCAGGACCGTCGCTAACCTGGGCGAAAACGTAGCCCTGTTGCCATATGCACACCTGAGGATGCTGCTCGGGCCTGAGATAGCGCTGCCGTACATCAACGTCGCAGGCGGCCGTATGGCGGGACGTTATCTTGACCAGCAGATTCCGTTTGTCGGAATTACGAATGCCGCGGCGATGGAGAAGATGCTGGCGGTCGCGGGTGCCGGCATCAGGACGAAGATATTCAAGAACAACTATATCACCGCCATAGTCAATGTCGGGGATTCGGCCCCTACGGTAAGGGAAATGGGCAAGAGTTCCTCGCTGTTTTTCGGAGCAGGCCTGGAGTATTCCTACAACTCCATACTCGGTCCCATCAAGGCTGATATCCACTGGTCCGACATTGACAGGAAGGTCGGTTTCTACCTTAGCCTCGGACTTGATTTCTGATTTATGGACGATAATGCCAAAAAGGTACTGTCCCGGCTCCAGGCGCATTGTTCCAGAAGGGAATGCTGCAGCAGGGACATTTATGCGAAGGCGCTCAAAGCTATGGACGGAGACAGCGCGGTCGCGGAGGAGATAGTGGAATCCCTGCGCAGGGACAGGTATCTGGATGACCTCAGGTACGCCACGGCTTTTGCCCGGGACAAGAGTTCGCTGCAGGGTTGGGGGCCGGTCAAGATCAGCTGGATGCTGAAAGCCAAGGGGCTGGATGAGGTCACCATATCCTCGGCGCTGGAGGAAGTGGACGCGGATTCCGCGGAAAGGAAACTGGATTCGCTTGTGGCACAGAAGCGCAGGCAGCTGGAGGGAGACCCGCAGATGAAACTGAAGCTGCTGAAATATGCCCTCGGACGCGGATATGGTTATGACAATGTGAAGGCTTCTGTGGAAAGGGTTCTTGCGAAGGACGGGAAATGAATACCGCCTCTCACCAGTCCTTGAGCTTGAGGCGGAACTTCAGGCTGCGGGAGCCGTCCGGAAACACTTTCGCCTCCTCTTCCGTAAAACCCAGCTTCCGGTAGACATCCCCGTCGGACCAGGCTGCATCGGCATAACTCATCACGTCATCGGGCTTCACCTCGTCGATGAAAGCCTTCAGGAGTTTGCCCATACCCCCTGCCACCCTCACATCCGGAAGCGAGGCGTATCTTACCCATTCATAAGAGAATATGGCAACACCCCCCTTGTTCCAGCGGCGCGGTGAGGAGAAGCCTGCCGCCGCAACCATGGTTCCCCGGGGCAGGGGGCAGTGTCCTGTTCTGGCGATGAAAAGGCCGTAGCGGTAGCGGCAGCGGGTGGCTCCCAGGTCGTGATAGCTGCCGAAAAAGGCGTCTGCCTGTGCCTGGTCTATGCGGCGCAGCTCGCAGTTGCGGGCATAGACGCTGGTAAACACGTTCCCGTGGGCGAGGAGCCGCTTGCGCGCCACCTCACCGGGATACCTTTCCAATTGTGCCGGTGTCAGTTCTGCCATAGGCGCAAAGTTAGCAATTCCGGGCCCCATATCCTCGCCCGGAAAGGGCAAAAAGCATCAGATGACGAAAAAACAAAGAGATTCTGAACCATTTGTTGCAGTGTTAGTTCGGGATGATTTGTATTTTTGGACATATCTGATACACCAAAGGACTGTAAACTCAAAAATGATAACCACACCATGAAATTCAGACATTTTGCAGCAGCCGCGCTTCTGGCGGCGATGACCGGTTTGGGAGCAAACGCCCAGGATCCGGACTTCCACATCTATCTGTGCATCGGCCAGTCCAACATGGAGGGCAACGCAAGGGTTCAGCAGCAGGACCTCGAAGGCATCAGTGACCGTTTCCTCCTGATGCCGGCGGTAGACTTCCCCGAGAACGAGCCGGAGCAGAAACCTTTCGTGCTGCCTAACGGCAGGACCATGCCTGTAAATGCACGACCGGAAAACCCTCAGCCGAAGGAGATGGGAAAATGGTACAAGGCAGTTCCGCCTCTCTGCCGTCCGGGCACCGGCCTCACTCCGGTGGACTATTTCGGACGCACCCTCACCGAGAATCTGCCGGACAACGTCAGGGTAGGAGTCATCAATGTAGCAATAGGCGGCTGCAGCATAGACGCTTTCATTCCAGAGAAGGCCGAGGACTATGCCCTCAACGAGTCACCTGCCTGGATGAAGTCCATGCTTGCGGCATATGGCAACAATCCTTACAAGAGGCTCATCGAGATTGCAAGAATCGCCCAGAAGGACGGTGTCATCAAGGGCATACTCATACATCAGGGCGAAACCAACAACGGTGACCCTATGTGGCCTTCAAACGTAAAGAAGGTTTACGACAGCATCATCAGGGACCTCGGTCTGGAGGGTCAGGTGATTCCGCTGCTGCTCGGAGAGGTGGTCAACAACGACCGCGGCGGTACCTGCGCCGCCCACAATGAGGTGATAGCCAGGGTTCCGCAGCTCATCCCGAATGCGCACGTCATCAGTTCAAGCGGATGCACCAATGCCCGTGACCTGCTCCACTTCGATGCTGAAGGCTACAGGGAACTCGGACGCAGGTATGCTTCCACCATGCTCCAGCTTCTTGGATATCCGGCTCCTGCCGCTACCCAGAGGGCTTTCGAGCCACACGTCATCCATCCTGACGGACGCATCACCTTCAACTACAACGCTCCTTCAGCCAAGTCTGTGAGCCTCTCCACCCAGCTGGCAGAAGGCAACCAGCCTATGACCAGAAATTCCAAGGGCATATGGAGCGTGACCGTAAAGCCTGAGAAAGCCGACATCTACCCGTACAACTTCATCGTGGACGGAGTTCAGGCGCAGGCTCAGAATAACCCTGACATCTTCCCTAACGAGAATTTCAAGGCCAGCCTCATCGAAATTCCTTCCGAGGATGCGCTCTACACCGTCAGGGACGTGCCTCACGGAAAAGTAAGCTACATGAGCTACAAGTCTTCAGTTCTGGGCGAGAACCGTCCGCTGGTAGTCTACACCCCTGCAGGCTATGAGAAAGGCAAGAAATATCCTGTATTCTACCTTATGAGCGGAACCACCGACACCGAGGAGACCTGGTTCAAGGTCGGAAAGGTGAACACCATACTCGACAATCTCATTGCGGAGGGCAAGGCTGTGCCTATGATTGTGGTGATGCCTTACGGACTGATGCCTATGGGCACCCCTACTCCTACAACTCTTGCGGCTGCGGACATGTACAAGGTGTTTGCACGTGAACTCACCGAATGCGTCATTCCTTTCGTGGAGGCCAACTTCAAGGCCAAGACCGGCAGGGACAACCGTGCAATCGGCGGATTCTCACGCGGAGGCGGCCAGACCCTCTTCACCGCCTACAGCAATGTGGACAAGTTCGCATATGTCGCTTCATACAGCGCATACCTGACCCCTCAGGTGATGGACATCTATTTCCCGGACGTGAAGGAAAGGGTCAGCCAGTTCAGGCTCAACTGGTTCGGCGTCGGCACCTCCGACTTCCTCTACAAAAATGTCATTGACCATCAGGAGTATTTTGACAGCAAGGGCATTTCCTACGAGAAGATGTTCACAGAAGGCGGACACACCTGGATGAATGCAAGGACCTACCTCGCCGAGACCCTCCAGAAGTTTTTCAGGTAAACCCGGGAGGATGCAGTTCTCCTTTGGACCGGATACGGACAAAAAAGCGGGAAAGGCATCCATAATTCCCTAAAATGATTTATTTTTGCAACCGGCAGGTCTTCGCGGCCTGTCGGTTTTCCGTTGATGTCCCGTTGGAGAATCGGCGGTTTCCGCATTGAGTACAAAAATCTGTAAAAGAATACTATAATATGGTAAAAGTCAATGTTAGCGGCTGCGCTTCCTTCGTCAAGGACGCAGAATACAAACTCTACACAGAGAAGGCTCTCGAAGCTTTTGACGTGCTGGCAGGAGAACAGGGTGCAGGCAATGACTTCCTCGGATGGAAGCATCTTCCTTCAGAAACACCGGAATCCCTCATCACCGAGTGCGAGGCCATCAGGGACTCCTGGAAGGCCAAGGGGATAGACCTTGTGGTCGTCATCGGTATCGGCGGTTCATATCTGGGAGCCCGCTGCGCCATCGAGGCCCTCTCCCACGGTTTCGCTAAACAGCTTTCCAGGAAGGACGCCCCTGAGGTGGTCTTCGCAGGCTGCAACCTCTCCGAGGAGTATATGGCAGAGCTGATGGACCTCGTGGCAGAAAGGAACGTGGGCTGCGTTGTGATTTCCAAGTCAGGAACCACCACCGAGCCGGCTATAGCCTTCAGAATCGTGAAGGAGTACATCGAGAAGCACTACAAGGATGCCTCAGAGCGGATAGTAGCTGTAACAGACGCAAGGAAGGGCGCGCTCAAGACCCTTTCCACCCAGGAAGGCTACAGGACTTTCGTGGTTCCGGACAATGTCGGAGGACGTTTCTCCGTTCTCACTCCGGTAGGTCTCATTCCTATCCTTCTGGCAGGCTTTGACGTACGCGCGATGCTCAAAGGCGCGGAAGAAATGGAAAAGAGCCTCGCGGAGCGCTCCGAGAACAACCCTGCAGTCGTCTATGCGGCTATGAGGAACCTTCTCTACAGCGAATATGGCAAGAAAATCGAGATTCTCGTTACCTACAACCCGAAGTTCCAGTATCTGGGAGAATGGTGGAAGCAGCTATACGGCGAATCAGAAGGCAAGGACGGCAAGGGCATATTCCCGGCATCAGTGAACAACACGGCAGATCTCCATTCCATGGGACAGTTCATCCAGGAAGGTGAGAGGGTTATGTTCGAAACTGTGGTGAATATTGAAAAGAGTAACCGCAACGTGGTCATAGGCACTGACGAGCAGAACCTTGACCAGCTCAATTATCTTGCAGGACAGCACGTCGAGCATTGCGGAGCGATGGCTCAGCTCGGAACGAAACTCGCACATATCGACGGCGGAGTCCCTCAGATGGAGGTTTCCATCGAGAAAATCGACGCCTTCAACCTGGGCGGTCTGTTCTATTTCTTCGAGTTTGCCTGCGGCGTGAGCGCATATACCCTCGGTGTGAATCCGTTCAACCAGCCGGGTGTCGAGGCTTACAAGAAGAATATGTTCGCCCTCCTGGGCAAGCCCGGCTACGAAGAGCTCGGGGCTGCCCTCAGGGAAAGGCTCTAATAACTGAGTTTTACACCGCAGAAAAGGGAACGCGGGGCTGAAGGGCCGTAGATGTAGCCTGAATCCCTGGCTGCCCCCTTGTCGAAGTCTTTTTGGTAGGAGTTCAGAATGTTCTGGACTCCTGCGCTTATTTGGAGCGTAGTGTGTCTGTAGAGTCTGAAGCCATAGGCCGCCTTGAAGTTGAGTTCAAAGAATGACGGGGTCTGTTCGGTGCGGTCGGAATCGATGTATCCGGCGTGGTGCTCCACAAGCATGCTCCCGGTGTAAGTGCCGCTTAGTGAGAGGGAAAGCGGTTCACAGGGGGTTACCGTCCCTACGAAGTAGCCATATGCGTCAGGTGTCCTGAACATCTGTCTTACAGCTTCCACGTCCTCTGCCCAACGGTGGGCCTCATTATAGAGTGAGCGCTGGAGCGTGACTCCGGCCTGCAGTTGAAGCAGGTCGCGGAATGCCATCTTGCCTTCGAGATTGGCGCCATATACCTTGGCTCCAGATTCGTTGCGTCTTTCCTTTATCAGGACTCCGTCCACTATGCCTATTTCGGTCAGGGCAAATACGTCGTCGAGCCTGGAGAAGAAGCCTTCGAGAAGAAGGTTTGCCTGCCAGTCTCCCCAGCTGCGGTACATATCCGCCGACAGGCTGAGACTGCGGGATTTTTCCACTTCAAGGTCATCTGCGAGGGTGATCATGGATACGGTTCCTCCGACGTTGTCTATATGCAGGTCTTCGTCAAATGCCTGTGGCGCGCGGAATCCGTATGAATAGCTGAGCCTGAGGTTGATGTTTTCCGTCGGATTGTAGCGGAGATTTGCACGCGGACTGAATATGGGCTTGCGGATGAGGTTGTGGCTGTCAAGACGGCCACCTATGAGCACACTCCACTTCTCGTTCTTCCATTCGTTCTGGAGATAGGCGCTGGCTATCCTGACATCCTGGTCGGTATAGCGGCCGTAGCCCCACATGTTGTCCTTCATATGGTCCGCGTTGTATTCCAATCCGGCAGTCAGGTCGGCAGGCAGGAAGAGCAGCCTGTCGAAACTGTGGACGTACTGTCCCCCGGCAACCCAGGTGAGGTCTGTGGTCCTGCCGTATGCATTCGGGTCCTGCCCCGCCCCGTAATAGCTGTCCCTGTCTATGTTCTGGGCAGAAGCAAAGACATTCAGTCTGTTTTTCGTATCCGGTGAAAACCAGTCGAAGCGCAGTCCTCCGGTGTTGATGGAATGCTTTACCTGCTCGGCTATCATTGCCTCGTGAGGCGGCAGGAATATGTTGTCACCACCCCTGCGGAATTCCTGAAGATGGTGATACTCAGCAGTAAGCTTGCTGTAGGTACCTGTCTTCAGATAGCCTCTCATACCGAGAGTCTGACTGCTCAGGCGGGTGAGTTCGGTGAAGCCGTCACCGTCGTGGTCATAGCCTTCCTTCTCCCTGTTCTGGCCGAATACGGCTATTCCCAGCCTGTTGTCATCGGTCACCAGGGATGCGTTCAGGGCGGTGTTGTTGTCCCTTGCCTTCCCGCCTGTCAAGCTCAGCACATGCGAGGCCGATGCGGAGTTTCGCACAGGCTCACGGGTAATTATGTTTATGGTTCCGGCGATGGCTGACGAGCCGAAGAGCGCCGAGCCTCCACCCCTCATCACTTCCACGCGATCCACCATATTCGCAGGAATCTGCTCGATGCCATATACACCCGCAAGGGCGCTGAACACGGGTCTGGAGTCTATGAGTATCTGGGTGTAAGGGCCGTCGAGTCCGTTGATGCGGACCTGCTGGTAGCTGCAGTTCTGGCAGTTGTTTTCGACCCTCACGCCCGGTTGGAAGACCAGGCCCTGGGAAAGCGCGGTGGAGTTGGTCCTTTCGTAGAGGTCCATGCTGACGACGTTCACGAGAGTCGGAGCCATCATTCTCGTGGTCTCGCTCCTGTTTGCCGACACCACGACTCCGTCGAGCATCACTCTGTCCTCTTCTACCACAAAGTTTTCCTCTCTGGAAACTCCGTGCACGAGGGTAATCTCCCTGCTCACGGTCTTGTACCCCACTCCCGAAACCTCCAGGATGAAGCTGCCTTCCGGCAGATGCTCGAGCCGGTAATGGCCGTTGTCACCGGTTGCCGTTGCAATCATCGTACCCTTGAGACGAACAATCAGAAACGGAATATGCTCACCTGTATTCCTGTCTATCACGTGGCCGAAGACGCTCGCCTCGTCCGGGCTCGACACTGCCTCCGCGCTAAACGGAAGGAGGACGAGCATGCTGGTCAGTACCAGCTTTAGAATTCTTTCCATATAGTATCTGTTGCTTTGGTTTTCCGTAGGCAAAGGTAGGGATGGAAAGGCAGAGGCGGAATCACTACAATAAATGATTATCCCCGGCCACATAACCACTGATGGCTATGCCCGGGGAATCATATTCAATTGCCGCAAATGTTCTATTTCTTGATTGCGCCTCCTATGAAGAGGTTGACCAGAGGGCGGTTAGGGGTGTTGGTGGTCATCGTGATTATCACCATAGCCTCGCCTTCAGGCATTCCGGACGTGTCAACGATTATCTTGTAGCTTCCGCTCTTGCCCGGGGCTATATCCTTGACAGGTTCAACCTTGACTGCATCCCAGTCGGAATCCACCTTATAGACCTTGAAGTTGCTCTTGCCGTTGTTCTTGCATTTGAACTCCGCCTCCACTCTGCTGCCCTGCCTAACGGTTCCGAAATTGAAGGTATTGGTCTCGAATACGGGTTGCGCCGCCTTGGACCTCTGCTCGGCGGTCCAGTCGGAAAAGTCTTCCTTGGTGAAGGACCAGATGTCTATAGGCTTCTGTTTCACGCCATTGACCACAGGTGTGGCGTGGTACCAGCTCTTGCCCCAACGGCTGCGGTCGGCTGTGACTATATACCTGACTTTTGCAGTCTCGCCAGCTGCGACAATCTGGTCGGGAGCGAAAATTTCAAGTCCTGCCGACACGTCGGTGAAACTGAGTTTCATCGGAGTCTTGCCGAGGTTCGCCACCATGAAAAGGTCGCTCTTCTGGCTGCCCTGGGTGATGTTGCCCGCCTTGATTTCGGTCTCCCTGAGCCCGAGCTGGCCCAGATGTACGGGATACCTCTCCCCTACCGGAACCACCTTCTCGTGCGCCACGCCCCTGAGTTTCAATACGACAGGCTTCTTGCTCGACGAAAAATATGCTGTCACGTTCTTGTCGAAAGGATATGGGCCGTCGCTGTTGGCATATTCGACCCTGATGACCCCGGTCTTGCCAGGCTGTATGGGTTCACGTGTCCACTCGACGTCGGTACAGCCGCAGGATGCGGAGACGTTGTATATCGCCATAGGCTTCTGCGTCAGGTTCTTAACCTTGAATTCGCACTGAAGCGGGCCCGAACCGGTGACTACGTCTCCGAAATCGTGCACGAGTTTGTCTATCTCCAGTACTCCGTCGACCGACGTTCCGGTCGCCGTCTCCTTGACCTGCGAATATGCCGAAGCCGAAAGCGCTATGGCACAGATAATTGTCAGTATTCTTTTCATTCCTCGTTTGTGATTGTGCCAAGTTACACACTTTTTCCCCAATCCGCAAGGCGGAGGCCGCTGAACCTGGCATGCATGGACGGGTTCCTGCAAATCGCTTTCCAAAAGTTGAAAATTCAAATTCTTTCACTACATTTGTACGGGTTTTGCTCAAGCGGACCCTGATTTGGAATCAACAATCAAAACAGAATAGTATTATGGCTTACAAAATTGCAGAAGACGTATGCGTAGCATGCGGAACTTGTATCGGTGAGTGCCCGGTGGGCGCCATTTCAGAGGGTGAGGTTTACAAGATCGACCCTGATGCATGTCTCGGTTGCGGCACCTGTGCAGGTGTCTGCCCTACCGGCGCCATCTCTGAGGCATAAGTTTCACACAGACGCAAAGATCTAGAGCAACCGGATTCAAAAGAACCGGTTGCTCTTTTTTTATGTGATGCATAGAGTTTGGACTCGTTGCAAGGCCTATAATTTGTGAGGGTGATGGGACATAATGTTCCGCTGCCAGGTGGCGGTGTCGATGTGGGTGTAGATTTCCGTGGTGAGGATGCTTTCGTGCCCGAGCATCTCCTGCACTGCGCGCAGGTCGGCGCCGTTCTCGATGAGATGGGTGGCGAAGCTGTGCCTGAAGGTGTGCGGGGAGATTTCCTTGTCCACGCCGGCGGCCATGGCCTGGGCCTTGACCATCTTGAACACATACACCCTGGACAAGCGCACACCCTTATTGTTCAGGAACACGATATCCTCGCATTCCCTTGCTGGCAAGGGCCTTTCAGCGAAATATGCCGACAGGGCATCCAGGGCGGACTCCCCCACCGGAACCACGCGCTGCTTGTCCCCCTTGCCCGTCACACGGATGAAGCCTTCCTTGGAAAAAATGTCGGATATTTTCAGGTCAAGGAGTTCGGACACCCTCAGTCCGCAGGCATAGAGCATCTCAAGCATAGCCCTGTCCCTCAAGCCTTTGGAAGAAGAGACATCCACTGAGGAGAGGATTGCCTCCACCTCTTTTACCGACAGTACGGAGGGCAGGTACCTGCCCAGTTTCGGAAGCTCGATGCCTTCGGTAGGGTTGTCCGCACGGCCTCCCGTGGAGCGGAACCAGGAAAAGAATGAACGCAAGGCGCTCATCTCCCTGGCGAGCGTCCTTTCGCTGACAGTCCTGGACGAGAGATAGTCCAGAACAGTGTCTTTGTCCACGGAGGCGGGACCGGCCGCCACCGCAGTGAAAAAATCCTCCAGGTCGGAGAGGTAGGACGCCACCGTATTGGGCGACATCGCCCTCTCCACCTTGAGATAATAAGAATATCTGTCAAGTTCGGAATCCATCAGAGAGTCCTGTAGCGCCTGCCGTATTCAAGCTGCTGGGCAAGGTAGTCGTCGGTATATATCACCTCGTAGTCGACAGTCTTGCCGCCCTTGACGACAGGGACGATGTCCGGGTTGATGAATCCGCCGTAAGGCTTGAGATCAAGGGCCGCATAGCGCTCGAGCACTTCCTTGTGGAGCTCAGGATCAATGTTCACGGCATAATTGTCGATCAGGGCCTTGCCCGCAGCATAGTCGCCTTCGCTCTTTATACGCTGGATTTCTGCCAGAAGTTCGGCGAAGAGTCCCCTGAGGGCCTCATAGTCATTCACCACGAAATAGGTCTTGCCGTCACGCTGCTTCTTCTCGATGACATTGCCCGGCTTGCCGTGTTCATAGCACCACTCGGCGATGAGCTTGCGGTTCTGCATATGCGCCTCGGTGTTCTTCGCGCCGGGTTCCACCCTTGTGAACTGAACGAAGATACCGTTCCTGATATAATTCGCATAATGAGGCTTATATGCCTGGTCATCAGGCATTATACCCAGTTCCACCAGCTTCGGGTCCGCCATATAGTAAAGGCCGAAAAGGTCTGCGCGGGCCTCCTCCAGAGCCGACTGGTACTCACCCAGAGCAGAAGACGAAACACCCGGAAGCAACTGTCCCGAACCATGCCCGAGGCACTCGTGAAGGTCAGTATGGATCTCGTCGGCATAGTCCCCGTACTTCTTGTAGGCGTCTATCTCTTCCTGTGAATATGCAAACTCGGAAAGGGTGCTGCCCGGCACTTCGAGGGCCGCGGCGTCATATGCGTGGGCGATGTTGGCGATGGTGACCGACTTCGAGCCGTGCTCCTTGCGAATCCAGTCCGCATTCGGAAGATTGATGCCGATAGGAGGTGCCGGGTAGGTGGCTCCGGCGAGTGCGACCACGTTCACGACATTTGCGGACACTCCCTTCACACTGGACTTGCGGAAACGCGGGTCTATCGGGGCGTGGTCCTCGAACCACTGGGCATTGGAGCTGAGGGTTACGGTTCGCCTTGAAGCCTCCTCATCCTTGATTTCCACGCAACCCTCATAGGTAGCCTTGTGTCCGAGAGGATCGTCATAGTCCTCTATGAAGCCGTTTATGAAGTCGATCTTGCCGAGGGTATCCTTAACCCAGGCGACATTGAACTCATCCCACTTGCGGAGGTCTCCGGTGGTATAGTAGTCCACCAGCATGGCTATGGCTTCCTTCTGGGAATCGTTCTCGGCCACTGCGGCAGCCGCCTCAAGCTCGGCGCATATCCTGGTGATGGCGTCGGAATAGATGCCTCCGACCTTCCATCTCTCCTCCCGCAGCGTTCCGTCCTCACCCTTGACTATCTTGGAATTGAGACCATAAGAAACAGGTCTCGGGTCGTTTTCGTCCATGATGGAAGCATAATACTTCTCCACCTCCTCTCGGGTCACTCCTTCGTAGAAGTTCACGGCTGAGAGGCTCACGATGTCTCCGTCGGTTCCGGTGGCGCGTCTCTGCGGATATGCCTGGGGATCATATATGAAGTCGAGCAGCCCGCTGTCCTGCGCCCCAACCGCCTCCATCAGGGAAGCGAAATACTCTTTGGAACAGGCCGGGAAAAACTTCGACTCGGCATAGTGATGATGAACTCCGTTGCTGAAGAACACCCTCTTGGCATATTCCTCGAAAAGGAGATAGTCCTGAGAGCTTCTGTCCCCCTTGTAGTTCTCGAGTATATTCTCGAGCATATGCCTTACCGGCAGGTTGTAGCGGCAATACTGGTCCCAGGTGATGTCCCTTCCGAGCTTTGCCGCCTCGGAAAGATGGTAGGCATATTCCTTCTGGCTAAGGCTGAGGTCTTCCCAGCCCGGAACCCTGTAACGCATGACCTTTATGTCCGCGAACTGGTCGAGCAGATACTTGAACTCCCCGTCCGGTGAGTCTGCACCCTTGCCGCAGGAAACCAGGGCGGCAGCCGATGCGATGGTGATTGTCATTCTGAAAAATCTGTTCATATTAAGTTTGAAGATTACTTGAGGTCGTCTATCAGGTTGCTGATATAGTTCGTCAGGTAGCCCGAAGCCGCCATGAACGGCCAGAACAGGGGCTGGAAGAAGCGGAGGGCAAAGTAGACCGTATTGGTCCAGGCCTTGTCCCGGAAACGGCAGAGTACCAGCTCCGCAGGAAGCCATATCGTAACGGAAAGGGCTGTGAACAGCAGCCACAGCGGAAACAGCACAAGGGCAAGCAGCGCTCTGGGGAACCTCAGGTCGTGCCTGCGCTCGGGGATGTTGTCGAGCAGGTCGAGTATGTCCGAATGCAGCCTGTCGCAGAGGGATGCATAAGTCGAGGCCTCGCTGTCTTCCTTGTGTTCCTCGAAATACGCCCGGACGTCGATAGGCTTTCCCACTTTCATCGACACCCTGCCCTGAATGCGGAAGAAATACTCGTAGTCCACGCCTATCGGGACCACATACACCGGCTTTTCCAACTCCTCCGCCGCCTTCCTGGCTATCTTGAATATGCCTTTCTTTATCGGAAGCAGGCCCTTCTCCGCCCTGTGCATACCCTCGCTGTACATGCAGAAGGGAACCTCGTGCCTGAGACACTCGATTATGTCCCCTATGGTCTCGAAATTTTTCGCCACCTCGCGCAGGCCGTTGCGCTCGCGGGCCATCGGCAATATCCTGAGGAAATTCAGGAAACGCGCCACCTTGGGATTCGAGAATATGTCGGATCGGGCTCCGAAGCCTATGGAACCGTGCCTGGTCAGCAGTATGAGCAGAGGATCCATAAGGGCCGCGCAGTGATTCGGGGCGAGTATTACCGCTCCTGAGGAGGGGATGTTCTCCAGTCCCTGCATCCTGACGGACGAGAACTGGGTCCTCGTGCAGAAATCTACGTAATAGCGGCATATGTCATACATCCTGTCATATGCCCATATGTTTCTTCCCATTGAGAGACAGTTTTGAATTGCGCCCACTCGGGCGAAAGCCTGCCAAAGTTACGCAAAAAAAGCTATATTTGCACCTATGACAAACTTATGGAAAAGAATATGGCTGCGTGCATCCCTGCTCGCGACCGTAATGTTTGTTGTGGGATGCCGTCCTGAGGACAAACCCCACAGCGGAGACTATGACAGGGTGCTCGTACTTTACGCCTCTGCCTTCAACAGCCTGAACAACTATATCAAGTCCGACATTGAAGAACTTCAGACCGGATACATTCCATCCTACAAGAGCGAGGAGGTGCTGCTGGTGGCAAGCAAGTTCTGCTCGAGGTACAATGACTACGGCGAGCAGACTGAGCCCAGCCTGGTGCGTATAAGCAGGAAGGGCAGGAAGAACGAGATAGTCGTGGACACCTTGATGAAGCTGCCTGCCGGTACCGTGATGGCGGATGTGCAGACTCTCAGGAAGATGCTGGAATATGTCGGAGACGAATTCCCTTCCAAGAGTTACGGTATGATTTTCTCGTCCCATGCGACGGGATGGCTGCCGGAAGGATATTTCTCCAACCCGTCCGCATTCGAGAACGGGAATGCTTCGGTTAGCGGCAGGAGAAGGAACGGAGGCGAACTCACTCCATACTACGAAGTTGAAAGGGATCCTTCTCTTCCTGCGGTGAGAACCGTGGGACAGGAAGTGGTGCTCAAGAACGGCAAGAAATACACAAGGGAGATGGAGATAGACGGTTTTGCCGCAGCGATTCCGATGCATCTGGACTACCTGCTCTTCGATGCCTGCCTGATGGGCGGAGTCGAGGTTGCATATGCCTTGAGGAACACGGCTGACTA
Organism: Bacteroidales bacterium; assembly: GCA_016295455.1. Lineage (GTDB taxonomy): Bacteria > Bacteroidota > Bacteroidia > Bacteroidales > UBA932 > Cryptobacteroides. Next base: position 6,579 of record JAEDLE010000008.1, on the reverse strand, counting down.
TGTTGGTTTTTCCCAGGCGGAGGTGCTCGCAGACGGATTCGACTACTCCACCGTTGTCTCCAGGCTGCTTCTCGAAAGCCCGGCGGCACCACAGAAGGTGTGCGAGGATTTTTTCGATACATATGACAGAAAGAGCGGACAGGAGCGTTCCGCCACCATATCCTTCGTGGACTGCAGGAAACTCGGAAATCTTACCGCCGTGTGCCAGGAACTCTTCGACAAGTACAGTCCATGGTTCATGATTATGGATCCGACCAAGGTGCAGGAGTACTTTTATGACAGCTCAAAGCATTGGCACTATGACCTTTACGACATTGTCGCCAAGGTAATTGCACAGGTCGGGGGCGATGAGGAAGACCTTGTTGCCCTCAAACAGGCCATAGATGAATGCGTGGTGTACAAGGCAGCGACCCCCAACTTTTTCGGAGTGCCGATAAACTGCCATTCCGGTCTGAGCATGTACCTGCCTGCCAACGGCAGCCAGTATCTGAACAACTATTACAAAACCCTGAGCTGGAACGAGGCCACAGGCCTTGTCGAGTAAGGACTTTCTGCCCGGGAATTTTGCAAGTGGCGGAAAAATCACTATCTTTGCGGGCATTTTCATAAAAGCGCAGGCTTTTGGTGCAATGGGGTCTGTGGAACCCACAGACTGAGTAACACATTTCAAACAAAAACAAAATGAAGCATTTCGAATTGAAAGGCCAGGTTCGCGAAGCAGGTAACAAAGCGACCATCAAGGCTTTCCGCAAGCAGGGTCTCGTTCCTTGCAACCTCTATGGCAATGGCGTGCAGAGCAAGCTCTTCACAGTGACCGAGAAGGAACTCAACGCCCTCATCAACACTCCGGCATCATACATCGTTGACCTCGTGCTCAGCGACGGCACAAAGCAGACTGCAATCGTACACGAGCTTCAGTTCCATCCGGTGACTGACAACTGCCTCCACGTGGACTTCTTCGCAGTGAATGAGGAAAAGCCTGTGGCCATAAAAGTTCCTGTAACCATATCCGGTCACGCTGTCGGCGTACAGAAGGGTGGTAAGTTCGTCAAGAGGGAGAGGGAACTCCGCATCAGCGCGATGATGAAGGACCTTCCTGATTCAGTGAACATCGACATCACCGAACTCGAGATCGGCAAGGTAATCGTGGCAGGCGACCTGCACTACGACAACATCTCCATCCTCACCCCGAAGGACACCATCATGTGCGGTGTCAAGGCTACCCGCGCATCTTCAAAGTAGGATGAGTCTCTGAAATGGCCGGAATGAACTATCTGGTTGCCGGACTCGGCAACATCGGTTCCGAATACGCCTTCACCAGACATAATATGGGATTTATGGTATTGGATGCCTGGGCTCAGGCATCCAATACTTCTTTTTCCACCGAACGGTACGGGGACGTTGCGGAAATCAGTGTCAAAGGAAGGAAAATCACCCTCCTGAAGCCTTCCACATACATGAATCTCAGCGGAAATGCCGTGAGATACTGGATGAACAGGCTGGACATCCCGATAAGCAGCATAATCGTAATCTGCGACGACCTGAACCTGCCTTTCGGCTCCCTGAGAATGAGAAAGAAGGGCAGTGACGGTGGACACAACGGGCTTAAGAACATCCAGGATCTGCTCGGCTCCCAGGATTACTGCAGGATCAGGATGGGCATAGGCAATGAATTCAGGAACGGAGGACAGGTGGACTACGTACTTGGAAGACTGGATGCGGAGCAGCTCGCGAAGATGCCCGAGTTGGCTGACAAAGTCATCGCAGGTGTCAAGGATTTCGTGCTGGCCGGCCCTGACCGGGCCATGAATTCTTTCAACTCAAAACAGGTATAACATCCTGATTTGTCGGTCACACTGCGCTTTTCAGGATCTTTTGTTTGTTTTTTCATTACATTTTCATATCTTGCGTTATCCACGCTTGGAATTATTGTCTAATATAATAATATTGAATCATGAAAGAACTTGTTGAAAAGATCAAGGCAGAGTACCAGGAGTTCATCGTCAATGCCGATGCTCAGCTGGAGAAAGGTAACAAGGCGGCAGGCGCACGCGCACGCAAGGCAGCCCTCGCACTGATGAAGGACCTCAAAGATTTCAGGAAGGCATCAGTTGATGCCGCAAAATAATTTTCAACGAAAACCCGAATCCTGTGCAACGTTTCGGGAGGAACTTGCATCTATAAGGCAGGTTTAGGTTTTAGTACACGTCTATATGCGGCTTCCGGGAAGTGATTTTCCGGGGCCGCACTTTTTTATCCCGCTCCGCTCTTTCCAAGTGTGCGGTTTTTTTCGTATTTTGCAGACGCTATGCTCAGCCGGAAGTCAATATGCCTTTCCCTGTTTGCGGCGCTCTGCTGTATCCTGTTGGATGCCAGGCCCGTAAACAGAACAGTCACGCTCAGGCAACCCGACGGGAGCCTGTTCTCAGCAGTCATATGCGGAGACGAGTACAGCCATAGCGTAAGGGATATCCAGGGACATCTGATAGAGACCGATTCCGAGGGCTACTGGTGCTACAGCGCAGTCCTGGCTGACGGAAGCAGGGAAAGGAGCAACTGCAGGGTCGGGGACTTCGCCCCGGCGCACATACTCTCGGCCAGTTTGGGGGAAGCGCCCGCGTCGGCATATTCAAGAGAAAGAAGGTCTTCGGTCGAGCAGTTGAGGATGAGGCTCTTCTCCGCAAAAGATGCGGAGCAGGGACCGAAGAAAAGGCATTGCGCCATCATTCTCGCTGATTTCCAGGACGTCAGGATGACATATCCGCGGGAGGATTTCGTGAATATGGTGACTCTTCCCGGGTACGGCAGGGACGGCGCTACCGGTTCGGCGGACGACTATTTCAGGGAGCAGCTGAGAGATGATTTCGAACTGAGCTATGAGATAAGCGAAGTCGTAACCCTCAGCGGGACTATGGCTTCGTATTTCGGGAATGATGCCTCGGGGAATGACAAGAATGCCGCAGCTGCAGTTGCGGAGGCCTGCCGGCTTGCCGCGGAGGCAGGATTCGACTTTTCCCTCTGCGACGATGACGGCGACGGGAAGGTGGACAATGTCTTCATCTTCGTGGCAGGCCGGGACGAAGCCGACGGAGGCGGGGATGACTGTGTATGGTCACACGCACACTACATCAGTCTTACCCAGTTCAAAGGCCTTGCGATAGGCGGGAAAATCATAGACAGCTACGCCATCTCCACCGAGCAGCGACTCTGTGAAGACGGCGAGTTCAGATTCACATCAATCGGCACCTTCTGCCACGAATACAGCCACGTCCTCGGACTTATGGACATGTACGACACGGACTACGCCGGAAGCGGGGGATATGGCAACGGACTCTGGTACACGACTGCCCTGATGGACGGAGGCAGCATGAACAACGAGTGCAACACTCCTCCCCACTACTGTGCCGTGGACTATGACAGCATGGGACTTGGGCATGCCGAACCTCTTGAAAAGGGCGAATACCTGCTCGAAGACATAGGCGTGAACAGGCGCTACCTGAAGCTGGAAAGCGGGAATGAAGGAGAGTATTACCTCTTCGAATTCAGGAATGGTGAAGGCTGGGACCGGCATATGGGCGGCAGGGGCCTGCTGGTCTATCATGTGGACAGGTCCGGAAATCCGGCAGGACATTCAGACTGGCTGGGCAAGGTATGCAGCGCCGCGGAAAGGTGGACATACAACGAAGTGAACTGCAGGCCGGAAAAACAGTGTGCGGCAATGATTAGCGCCACTTCCGGCCTGAGCGCATATGACTCCAGGGGCAGGCTCAAGGGCAACGTGTCCCAGGTGTTTTTCGACGGAGTGAACTCCTCATCCTTCACGGTAGCGAGCAACCCGCCTTTCGTATTCAACGACGGAACCCCTTCCCCGCTTTTCATCACCGACATACGTATCGACGGGGACAAGATCCGCTTCAAAGTCATAGAAAACCAGGGCCGGGAGGTGCCGGACGTGGTGCTGGGCGACACCGACATTTTCCAGGACGCTGCCATAATCAGCTGGGCCGCCGGAGACCCGTCATATGGGGGAGATGCCAAACTGTGCTGGAGTCTGGCCGGAGGCGAAGAGAACGAAGTCCTGGTGAAGCCATATGCTGACGGGAAGTATGCCTTCACCCTCGAAGGCCTGCAGCCCGCATCCTCCTACAGGGTAAGCATATCCTTCAGGCTGGACGGGGTGCCCGGCACGGAGGCGACGGTGGACTTCACGACCAAGCGTATGTATGACGGACATCCGTTCATATTCCTGAACAATGTCTCAAGGAATGAGGATTCTTCCTTCCCTGAGGACGCAAGACTGCCCCTGAGGGTGTTCAATGCCGGAACGGACGTCAAATCAGTGAAGTGGTATATGGGCGGGACCCTCATCGGCACGGGGCCTGACGGCTACTATCACGTCAACGGCTCGGGCGTGCTCAAGGCGGTGGTGACCCATGGAGACGGAAGCGCGGACGTAATCAGGAAAGAAATAAGGGTAAGATGAAGAAAGTACTGAATATGCTGACCGTCTTGCTTCTGGCGGTCGCTGCGGCATCCTGCGACAGGGACCGCCCGGGAGACGAGTTCCTCGAGTCGGAGGATCCCTGCCTCATAGTTGACGGCCGGACCGTCCACCGCTTCGACCCTCTGGGGTGGCAGCTGGGATACAATGCCGCCCGTAAGGAATTCCGCGTGCACAACGACAGCATGTCAGACTACTATATTCTTGAATGTGACCATATTCCGACAGAAAGAGGAGAGACGGTCACGGGGGATTTGAAATGGTCAGGCTCCTCCATGATGTACAGGAGAAACCTGACCTTCGAAGTCATGAAGACCGATGCCCAGGGCCGCATATGGCTATGGTCCCGCAAGAACAGGATAGCCGTGAGCGTGATGGCCCTGAAATGATGCGGCCTTGCGGCCGCGGGTCATCAGAATGAGAGCGCGATGCCGATGAAGTCCTCTGCCTTGAGTGCGGCGCCTCCGATGAGACCGCCGTCGATATCAGGCTGGGCGAAGAGTTCCTTTGCATTGGATGGCTTGCAGGAACCGCCGTAGAGTATGGTCACGTCGTCAGCCACCCCGGCTCCGAACATGTCAGCGAGCACCTTGCGGATGTAGGCGTGGATTTCCTCAGCCTGCTCTGAAGTCGCGGTCTTGCCGGTACCGATGGCCCATACAGGCTCGTAGGCAATCACCACGTTCTTCATATCCTCAGCGCTGAAATTCTTGAGTACATTGACAGTCTGGGCGTTGCAGACATCGAAGTGCTTGCCTGCCTCGCGCTCCTCGAGGTTCTCGCCTACGCAGAGTATGACCTTGAGTCCTGCCGCAAGGGCGAGCTTTGTCTTCTCGACGAGCTTCTCGTCAGTCTCACCGTAATACTGGCGGCGCTCGGAATGGCCGAGTATGGTGTATTCACAGCCGGTGGACTTGAGCATGTCGACTGAAACCTCTCCGGTATATGCTCCCTTTGCCTTGTCAGCGCAGTTCTCTGCGGAAAGTGCCACACGGGTACCCTTCACAACCTCGTTTACAGGATAAAGATGGGTGAAAGGAGTTGCGATGATGAGTTCCACGTCTGAAGGAACCTCTGCTGACTTTGCCACTACTGCTTTTGCGAGCTCTACGCCCTCAGGTACTGTCGTGTTCATCTTCCAGTTACCTGCTACAATGTGCTTTCTCATTTTGAATGAATGATGTTTATGCTGTTAATAATACTAACTTACCGATCCGCGGAAGGGGTGGTCCCGGACTCACGCCCATGCCTTTCCCCGAACTTCGCGAAAGCCTACAAATTTAAGGATTAAAAGGAAATATTACAATAAAATGCGTACCTTTGCTGACTGACAAAAACATAGAGCAGATGAAAAATTTCGTGGAAGAACTGAAATGGAGAGGGATGATTCACGACATCACCCCGGGTGCGGAAGAGGAACTCTTGAAGGGACCGGCTGCGGCATATGTCGGCATAGACCCGACGGGAGACTCCCTGCACATCGGACATCTCGTGAGTGTAATGATACTCAAGCATTTCCAGAACTGCGGACACAAACCATACGCCCTCATCGGAGGCGCAACGGGCATGATCGGCGACCCGTCCATGAAATCAGCCGAGAGAAACCTCCTCGACGAGGAGACCCTCCGCCACAACGTGGAGGGCATCAGGAAGCAGCTCAGCCGTTTCCTGGATTTCGAATCCGACGCTCCGAACAGCGCGAAACTGGTCAACAACTACGACTGGATGAAGGACTACAGCTTCATCAACTTCGCAAGGGACATCGGCAAGCTCATCACCGTCAACTACATGATGAGCAAGGACTCCGTGAAGAAGCGCCTCAGCCGGGACTCTTCCGAGGGCATGTCCTTCACCGAATTCAGCTACCAGCTGCTTCAGGGATATGATTTCCTATATCTGTACGAGCACGAGGGCGTGAAGCTCCAGCTCGGGGGCGCGGACCAGTGGGGGAACATAACCACCGGAACCGAACTCATACGCCGCACCCTCGGCGAGCAGGCATATGCCCTCACCTGCCCTCTCATCACCAAGTCCGACGGCAGCAAGTTCGGCAAGACGGAGAAGGGCAACATCTGGCT
>JAEDLE010000043.1 GCA_016295455.1 Bacteroidales bacterium | reverse complement strand
GCCTCAGAGAGGCCTGTAGGCATGGTGGGCCTGCTCGGTGAATGTCACGAGCCGAACTGCAAGGCAGAGGAGGGGAGGTTAATGGGTGACTGTAGAATGGGAATATCGGTAGTGATGACCCAGTAAGCAGGGCCGTTATGGCTGGAATATCATGGGTTGCCTGTCAGAATAGTAACCCTTTAGCAGATAATACCCCCTGTCAGACGTTTCCATATGCCGGATACTTGTGTCGGGCGTGGCTGCCTGTGGCAGATGCCTGTGTTGGGGAGTCTGGCGAATTTCTGTTGCAGATTCCTTGGTTGCCGAGCGAAAAACAGCGAGGCATTCCTGTCTTGAATGTCGGGAAAAACTCTGTCTCAGGATAGCCTGAGTGTCAGTCAACGGAGATTCTCCGCCATTCAGGCGGGAGCATCTCAAAATGAATGCAGATAGCAACTGATGCGTTCAGCGCCATTTCCGGCGGTACCTGACTCTCCATCCTTTCGGAAAATGCCTGACTTTCCGTCCGTCAGGAAATTGAGCATCCCGCAGTCGAAGAAGCGCAGTCCCCAGTCATCCTCGCAATCCAGCTGAAGCAGCGAAACTCTGCCGGGGTAAAGGTCCCGGACTTCCTCGAAATATGGTTCTCCGAGCAGTTTGAAGCCGCAATCGCGGTCCCCGCACTCCTCAAAGGAGAGGGCCAGAGCCGGAAGACCATATTCGGAACCGTCATCATATACGATTCTGTGAGTGTGAAGTTCGGAGCCGTCTTCAGTGTACAGCACTTTGAAGTACCGGCTGTCCCATTCTCCCATTCCGGGGGAGCAGGGCGCGTATATGTTGCCCAGGAAGTAGTCCAGTGAGGCGAAGAAATACAGCATACCTCTGTGCGGGAGCTTGCCTTCCCTGTCCAGGGCGGCGATATCCTCGAGCCGTATCTGGCAGATGAAGGTCATCGGGTCAAAGTACGTCTCCCCGTCATCCTTGACTTCAACCTCCGGGTAGTCCAGGGAGTCCGGCAGGTCGGGATTTCCCCACATCTTGGAACAGCCAGTCAGGTCTCGAGAGGTCTTTTCATATAACAATTTGATGGCCATGGCATTTCAGGTTTCAGACCGGAAAGAAACGTCGGAAGTATACGAAAAAGAAACGGGAATCAAAAACGATATTCGACAATGCGTGATGTAGAAATTCAGATATCCTGCATTTTTGTATATGATAAATTGCTAAATTTGAATACCGGCAGAGTGGGACCCCGGGCGGAGTTCTGTGCCGGAATGTGATACCTGATAAATTGAAATCGGAATGAAAAAGTATGTTTGTGTAGTCTGCGGATACGTTTACGATCCGGCTACAGGAGACCCTGACAGCGGAATTGCCCCTGGAACTGCATTTGAAGATATCCCTGAGGATTGGGTATGCCCATTGTGCGGCGTCGGCAAGGATCAGTTCGAGGTCAGCGAATAGTCTGCTGTTCAGAACATTATCTAATGTAAGGGGATGGCTGTCAAGCCATCCCCTTTGCGTTTCCGCACTTTAGACATCAATCAATTGCCGTCCCTCCAGACAACCATCCCCTTTACGCATCAATCTATTGCCGTCCCCTCCGGACTACCATCCCCATCAGGCATCAATCTATTGTCATCCCCTTCAGACAGCCATCCCATCTGACGCAACTTATCATTCTCATATTACTCAATGCCGAATTGTCGTACAGGCCGGGGTGGAGGTGGCGGAGCTCCTAGCGGATGAACAGCATGGTCCACGCCAGGAATCGGAGAGCCTTGCCGATGAGCAGCAGCAGTATGGTCGGAATCTGGCGGGTTCGGTAGAAACCCAGGGCTATGACGAAGACGTCCCCGATGAAGGGTACCCAGGCTATCAAGGCGAGCCATACGCCCCAGCGGTCAATCTTTTCCTTCTGTTTTTCAAGGGTTTCCTTCTTGACCTTGAACCACTTCTCAATCCATTCCCACCTTCCGAGGCGGCCCATATAGTAAGTGACCACACTGCCGAGCCAGTTCCCGGCGGTCGCAACTGCGAAGCAGGCGACGGGCTCCTTCATCATCGCAAGGACGGCGATGTAGAGGGCGTCCGAGCTGAATGGGATGACGGTCGCTGCCAGCAGGTTTCCTAGGAACAGGCCGAGCAATCCGAGTTTTTCAAGACCGAGCATTCTTATGAATCGTTTTGAATATATGGGCTCAACTTACACAAAATCGTTTTATTTTGTTATTTTTGTGTCAATGTGTTCGTAAACAGGCATAAATAACCCTGATGTGACCCAAACAATGAAATGTGTCCCCCAGAGCACGAAGACTAAAGATACTCAAAATATCAAATACTGATGTCATATGGAAAGGATAATTGAATGTGTACCGAATTTCAGCGAAGGCCGCAACCCTGAAATCATAAATGCCATAGCCGATGTCGTCCGCAGGGGCACCGGAGTCAAGATGCTGAACGTCGATCCTGGCGAGGCCACCAACAGGACCGTGATCACCTTCGCCGGCAGTCCGGAAGCAGTCGTAGAAGTCGCATTCCAGGCAGTCAGAAAAGCAGCGGAACTCATTGACATGAGACAACATCATGGTGCCCATCCAAGGTCCGGAGCAACCGACGTCCTCCCGCTCATCCCGATATCCGGCGTCACGCTCGAGGAATGCGCCCAGATGGCGCGGGATCTTGCTGAAAGGGTATATGCCGAACTGGGAATCCCTTGTTATTGCTATGAGGCGGCGGCATATACCCCAGAGCGCAGGAATCTTGCGGTCTGCAGGGCAGGCGAATACGAGGCCCTGCCGCAGAAGATGGGCGACCCTGAAAGGAAGCCTGATTTCGGTCCCGACGGATACAATGAGACCGTGGCCAGAAGCGGAGCCACCAATGTCGGCGCCCGCGACTTCCTAATAGCCGTCAACTTCAACCTCAACACCACCTCCACCCGCCGGGCCAATGCCGTGGCATTCGATGTCAGGGAGAAAGGACGCCCGAAAAGGGAAGGCAATCCACTCACGGGCAAGGTGGTCAAGGATGCAGACGGTAATCCCGTGATGATCCCGGGCACGCTCAAAGGCTGCAAGGCAATAGGCTGGTACATAGATGAATATGGCATAGCCCAGGTGTCGATGAACATCACGGACATCAATGCGACCCCTCTCCATAAAGCCTTCGAGGAAGTCTGCCGTGCAGCGCAGGCCAGGGGGCTGAGGGTAACCGGAACCGAGATAGTCGGGCTTGTCCCAAAACGCAGCCTCATCGAGGCCGGCAGGTACTTCCTGGAGAAACAGCAGAGGTCGGTCGGCATATCCGAGGAGGAAATAATCAGGATAGCGGTCAAATCCATGGGCCTGGACGACCTCAAGCCTTTCGATCCGAAGGAGAAGGTAATTGAGTATCTGCTTGAGGATGAGGAGGAAAAGGCGGTAGCTGAGCGTCTTACAAGGATGAGTTGCCGGGCCTTTGCGGCTGAGACGGCGTCAGAGTCCGCGGCACCTGGAGGCGGTTCCATATCCGCATATATGGGAGCCCTCGCGGCCGCCCTGGGGACGATGGTCGCAAATCTTTCCTCACACAAACGCGGCTGGGATGACAGGTGGAAGGAATTCTCCGACTGGGCTGAACAGGGGCAGGGGATCATGGGCAGACTCCTCGCCCTGGTGGATGAGGACACAGCCGCCTTCAACCGGATAATGAATGCCTTGGGTATGCCGAAGTCCACTCCTGAGGAAAAGGAACAGCGTTCAAGGGCCCTCGAGGAGGCCACGCTTTATGCCACACAGGTGCCGCTAAAGACCATGAAGGAGGCCCTCGGCGCTTTCCCGCTGCTCAAGGCGATGGCCTGCGAAGGCAATCCGAACTCCGTATCTGATGCAGGCGTCGGAGCCCTTGCCGCCAGAAGCGCCGTGCTGGGAGCTCATCTCAACGTGAAGATCAACGCCGCCTCCCTCAAGGACAGGGACGCCGCCCGCGAAATATGCACGATTGCCCAGTCCATAGCCGACCAGGCCGTCAGGGAAGAACGCGAGATACTTGAAATCGTAAACACAAAGATCGGGTGAATATGGCAACGTCAATTACCAATGAGGAATTCCGGCGCGACATCCTTGCCGGCATTCCGCAGGAACTTCCGCAGCCTAAGGAATATGACCCGTCGGTGAACCATGCTCCCAGGCGCAAGGACCTGCTCAGCGATGCCGAGAAGGAACTCGCGCTACGCAATGCACTGAGGTATTTCCCTGAACATCAGCATTCTGTGCTGGCTCCTGAATTCGCAAGAGAGCTGAAGGACTACGGACGCATATACATGTACCGCTTCCGTCCGGACTATCCCATGTATGCCCGTCCCGTAGGGGAGTATCCCGCAAAGTGCGCACAGGCGGCGGCGATAATGGCGATGATACAGAACAACCTCGACCCGAGGGTCGCGCAGCATCCGCACGAACTCATCACATACGGAGGCAATGGGGCCGTGTTCCAGAACTGGGCTCAGTACTGTCTGACCATGAAGTATCTGGCCACGATGACAGACGAACAGACCCTGGTTATGTACTCAGGCCATCCGCTGGGACTCTTCCCGAGCCACAGGGATGCTCCGAGGGTGATCGTGACCAACGGTATGGTTATCCCGAACTACTCTTCCCAGGACGACTGGGAGCGTTTCAACGCGCTTGGAGTGTCGCAGTACGGGCAGATGACGGCCGGATCATATATGTACATAGGCCCTCAGGGCATAGTCCACGGAACCACCATAACCGTGATGAATGCTGCACGCAAGCTTCTAAAGGCCAGGGGCCTGGAACCGTCGCGCGAGCATATGGGAGGCCTGCTTTTCGTCTCTGCCGGACTGGGCGGGATGTCAGGCGCGCAGCCTAAGGCGGGCGTGATTTCGGGCGTTGTCAGCGTGATAGCCGAGATCAACCCTCTGGCAGCCCGCAAGCGTTATGACCAGGGCTGGGTGGACGAAATCCATGAAGACCTGGACGAACTCGTCCCTAGAATCAGGAAGGCCTGCCGCGACAGGGAAGCCGTATCCCTGGCATATCAGGGCAATGTGGTGGACCTCTGGGAAAGGCTTGCCGACGAAGACATCCGTGTGGACCTGGGTTCGGACCAGACCTCCCTCCACAACCCTTGGGCCGGAGGCTATTACCCCGCAGGCCTCAGTTTCGGAGAGTCCGTGAGGATGATGGCGGAAGAGCCCGAGAAGTTCAAGGAAAAGGTCAGGGCCTCGCTCCGCCGTCACGCCGCGGCCATCGGACGGCTCGCCGACAGGGGCATGTATTTCTTTGACTATGGCAACGCCTTCCTGCTGGAGGCATCCCGTGCGGGGGCGGATGTCCTGGGTCCTGACGGCAGATTCCGTTATCCTTCCTATGTCCAGGACATCATGGGACCCATGTTCTTTGACAGCGGCTTCGGACCTTTCAGGTGGGTGTGCATGTCAGAAGACCCTGCCGACCTGGCACTCACCGACAGAATCGCGGCACAGGTGCTCAGGGAGATAAGTGCCACCGCCCCTGAAGAGATACGCGGACAGATGGATGACAACATCCACTGGATAGAGGAGGCCTCCCGCAACAATCTTGTGGTAGGGTCGCAGGCGCGTATCCTCTATGCCGACTGCCAGGGCCGTACGGAGATCGCCCTTGCATTCAACGAGGCCATAAGGGAAGGCCGCATCAGCGGACCTATAGTCCTGGGCCGTGACCATCACGACGTTTCAGGAACAGATTCCCCGTACCGCGAGACCTCCAATATTTACGACGGTTCCAGCTTCACCGCGGACATGGCCGTGCAGAACGTCATCGGAGACAGTTTCAGGGGGGCGACCTGGGTGTCCATCCATAACGGCGGCGGCGTGGGCTGGGGCGAAGTGATCAACGGAGGCTTCGGAATGGTCATAGACGGAAGCGCCGATGCGGACAGGCATATACGCGAAATGCTGCTGTGGGATGTGAACAACGGCATAGCCCGCCGCAGCTGGGCACGCAATGAGGCGGCTGTGAGGGCAATCAGGCGCGAGATGGCGCGTACCCCGCTTCTGGAGGTGACCCTGCCGAACGAGGCGGACGGCAATCTTGTCAGGAAGGCCCTGGAACTGTGAGAACAGGCTTCGGCGCCGGAATGATGGAACGCACATAATAAACACTGAATCGCAGATGACACATATCATATCAAGCAAAAAGCTCAGCATAAGTGACATACGGAGTATCATCGACAACGGGGAGAAACTGCAGCTTGGAGAGGACGCACGCAAGGCGATAGTCAGGTGCAGGGAATACCTCGATTCCAAGATGGAGGACATAGACCATCCCGTGTACGGGGTGACCACCGGATTCGGCTCGCTCTGCAACATAACCATAGCTGCGGACCAGCTGTCACGCCTCCAGCATAATCTGGTGATGTCGCACGCCTGCGGGACGGGGGACACCGTACGTCCGGAAATAGTCCGGATAATGCTGCTCCTTAAGATACAGTCCCTCTCATACGGCCATTCGGGCGCGCAGCTTCAGACAGTGCAGCGTCTCGTGGATATGTTCAACTATGACATACTCCCTGTCGTTTACCAGCAGGGTTCCCTCGGCGCCTCGGGTGACCTTGCCCCGCTCGCGCACCTGTGCCTCCCGCTGATAGGCATGGGCGAGGTGGTCTTCAAGGGTGAACGTCGCGAGGTGGAGCGCCTCTGGCCAGAGCTTGGATGGAATGCGCTGACACTCAAGTCAAAGGAAGGTCTTGCCCTGCTCAACGGGACCCAGTTCATGACTGCGCACGCCGTATGGTCGCTGATTCAGGCGGACAGGCTTTCCGAATGGGCGGACAGGATAGGCGCGATGTCCCTTGATGCCTTTGACGGCAGGATAGAGCCTTTCTTCCCGCAGACCCACAGGGTGAGGCCTCACAAGGGTCAGATCAGGACTGCCGCCCGTTTCATGGAACTGCTCGAGGGCAGTGAGATCATCAGGGGAAAGAAGTCCCACGTCCAGGATCCGTATTCCTTCCGTTGCATACCTCAGGTCCACGGGGCCACCAAGGACACGATAGAATATGTCCGCAGCGTCATCGAAACCGAAATGAACAGCGTCACGGACAACCCGACCGTCTTTCCGGACGAAGACCTGATCATCTCCGCCGGCAATTTCCACGGACAGCCGATAGCTCTTCCCACGGATATGCTGACCCTTGCCCTGTCTGAACTGGCAAGTATCTCTGAGAGAAGGATATACAAGCTTATCAGCGGGCAGCGCGGGCTCCCGTCATTCCTTGTTGCCAAGCCTGGCATCAACAGCGGGTTCATGATTCCTCAGTACACGGCGGCATCCATAGTCAGCCAGAGCAAAGGTCTCTGCTATCCGGCCAGCGCAGACTCGATTCCTTCGTCCCAGGGGCAGGAAGACCACGTGAGTATGGGCGCGAATGCAGCAACCAAACTCGTGAGGGTGGTCGAAAACACTGAGCGGGTGCTGGCGATAGAACTGCTGAACGCAGCCCAGGCCCTTGAATTCCGCCGTCCGAGACACTCATCCCCTGCCATTGAAGGCATATTCGAGGCCTTCCGCAAGGAAGTTCCGTTCGTGGAGGATGACAGGTATATGGCGCCTCTGATTGCCAGGTCCGTTGAATTTTTGAGAAAATGAAGACCCTGATACACAATATCGGCCGCCTCTGCGGCATATTGCCTCCTTCCGTGCGTTGCCTCGAGGGGGAGGCGATGTCCCGTGTGGAATATCTGGAGGATGCCTGGCTGGAGATCACTGACGGCAGGATAAGCGCCTTCGGACCGCGCGCTTCCCTGCCTGAATACAATGGTTTCCACGCCCTTCCAGGCCTGACAGGCGCTCCTTCCCGGCCTGAATGTGAGGTCGATGAACTGATAGATGCGGAGGGCGGCTTCGTGATGCCGACCTTCTGCGACTCCCATACACACTTGGTATATGCCGGCAGCCGTGAAGGCGAATTCCGCGACAAGATTGCCGGCCTGAGCTACGAGGAGATCGCCGCGCGGGGAGGAGGCATACTCAACTCTGCTGACCTTCTGCATATGACTTCGGAAGATGAACTCTACCGCCAGTCCCTGCGCCGTGTGCATGAGGTGATGGCAAAGGGAACCGGCGCTATCGAGATCAAAAGCGGCTACGGACTCCGTACGGAGGACGAACTGAAGATGCTCAGAGTCATCAGAAGGATAAGGGACAGCGTTCCGGTCAAGGTCAGGGCTACATTTCTCGGCGCACATGCCGTAGGCCGTGAATATGCTTCGGACAGAGAGGGCTATGTTGACCTTGTGTGCCGGGAAATGCTTCCGCGCGTGGCTGCGGAAGGTCTGGCTGACTATGTGGATGTGTTCTGCGACAAGGGCTTCTTCACTCCTGAAGACACTGCCCGCATACTTCAGGTCGCCGCAGACTTCGGACTCAGGGGGAAGATTCACGCCAATGAACTCGCCGTATCCGGCGGGGTGCAGACCGGAGTTAACCACGGGGCCCTGTCCGTTGACCACCTCGAGAGGACGGGGGATGAGGAGATTGACTGTCTCAAGGGCAGCGGCACTATGCCTACTATGCTCCCGGGGGCTTCATTCTTCCTCGGGATGCCATATGGCCGTGCAAAGGACTTCATCCGGGCCGGACTGCCCCTGGCCCTGGCCTCCGACTACAATCCGGGGTCCTCACCGAGCGGCGACATGCGTTTCGTGATGGCTCTCGGCTGTATACAGATGAAACTCACTCCCGAACAGGCTTTCAACGCCTGCACCATCAATTCGGCATATGCTATGGGTGTCGAAGACTGCCTGGGCTCCATAAGTGTGGGAAAGCTGGGCTCAGTCATAATCACGGAGAAACTGCCTTCCCTGGCCTTCATCCCTTACGCTCATCACACTCCGTTCATCCGCAGGGTCATATTCCCGTCACTCTGAGAGACGAACCTCAGCCTGATGCCGAAGGCTTCGGATATGGCTGCGAGCACGTCTGACGGGGATTCTGTGTCGAAATCGCCGCTCAGCAGCAGTGAGGCGGTGTCTGTGTCTTCGGGATATACGGCTATGTCTTTCCCGAACAGTTCTTCAAGTTCAAGCAGTACTTTGTCAAGCGGTGCAGCCTCATAGGAGACGTATTCTTTCTGCCAGGCCACGGGGTTAAGACCAAGTTCGTCTTCCCTCAGTTCCACCGGCCTGCCGTTCTCGAGCCGGGCTCCCATGCCTCTTGTCAGCAACATCCCTTCCGACCCGGATGAGGCGGCCAGGAGTACCTTGCCGTCCTCGACATAGCAGCTGTGCTTCGGGGCGTCCACTTCGAAGCGTGTGCCCAGAACCCTGACGCAGAGTCCCTCGGAGCGGACTTCGAACGGCCTCTTCCCGTCGTGGACAACCTCGAAGAAAGCCTTCCCCCTGAGCCTGACACTGCGTTTCCCGTCCCCTCGCATCTCCTTTATCCTGAAGCTGATCTCCGAGCCAGGGGCGAGGGTGACGACGGAACTGTCCGGAAGCAGCAGTTCCCGTTTCTCAAGGCCGGATTCGAGACGGGTAAAGGAGTTGTGGCGGCTCCAGCCGAAGATCCCCGCCACCATCAGCAATGAGGCGGCCACACCCAGCACCGCTCTCCATTCGGGAAGACGTGGCATCGGCACCTTTACCTGAGAAGCCGCAAGCCTTGCTCGGACATTGCGGAGCGCCTTGCGGTTGTCCAGGGCTCCTTCCCTGTAATGCCTCAGCACGAAGTCGAGGCCTCTGTTTCTGCTGTCTTTCATATGGATATGATTATGGCTCCGCAACTGCGGACGGCCGGGGTCATTGATCGATATGGAACCACTCGCTTTCACGTGCGGTGTAGGAGCCGCAGACTCCAGTTCCTCCCTTTATATTGGTGTAGGTGAATGACACAGGGGCGATTCCGAGCATCGAGATGTCGGAGTAGTCGGAATTGCTAAGCGCCTTCATATAGTTGTAGGCCCCTTCGTCCAGGCTGTAGAACACCAGCTTGTAGCGGTTGATCGTGGTCTGTCTGGAGCCGTAGGCTTCGGTAGGTATCTCGCTGTCATCCCAACCCGGATGAGGCAGGGCTTCAATGATCCTGTCTTCGTCGAAATATACCCTGACCTGTTGTCTGCCTGTGCCGGGCTCCCTGCCCGGCATGTCAACCCAGGCCATTGCGTTGGTGCTGACAGCATCTCCCGGGATGTACGGGTAGGTCGGGTCGAGGCTGTGGTTGAGTGCTTCGGGACATATTATCATGGGCTCCTGACCAAGTGAGGACAGAATGTTGTCGTCCAGGCTCTGAGGATAATCGCTCGAGAGCATCAGGCTCTCATCCTCGACGGTCCATACATCTTCTCCGGTCATGTTGTTCCCGTACCAGCTTTCGTATTTTTGGTACCGTTCCCTCACCACGCCTGCCGCATACCGTCCGCTGCAGCCGGGCACGTTGTCATATTCGATGTCAAAGCACAGGACTCTGTTGACTCCCGTTCCCTCGACTCGCGGGGTGCATCTGAATTCCGGGATGACCGCCGGGATGGTGGTGGAGGAACTTACCGTCTCCCTGCCGGGTATCGATGCCTCGACTTCGATGATGTCTCCCTGCCGGAACTGTCTTGTGGTGTAATAGACCTGGCTGGTCCATGCGCCCGAGCGGCCGGTGGACTTTGTCATCGCGAGCATTTCTCCGTTGAGCCTTACGCTGACCTGCTCGCCGTCGGTTGATACGGGATTCTTCCCGTCCTTGAGGGGCGTGGTCGCCTGGATGTAGAGGAAACTTGTGTCAGAGCGGTCGGACGGGGCGAAACGCAGGTAAATCATGCTGTCAGACATCTGCCTGTCTATGTCGAATTCCATTTCGCAGGCGCTCAGAAGGAGCACTCCAAGCAATATGTATGTGAGTCTTTTCATCTTTGTCTAGAATTTGAGTGAATAGCTGAAGGTCGGGATGACAGGGATGCCGCCATAGGCCGTGCCTACATATTCATTGTTTTCGTTCAGGGACACTGTGGCAAGGAGCGGGTTCATCCTGCAGTAGGCATTGTAGATGCTCAGGTTCCAGGTCCTTTCGTTGCCCCGCTTTGTCAGTTTCTTGAAGTTCATGCCTATGTCAAGCCTGTGGTAGTCCGGTATCCTGATGTTGTTCGGCTTGGTATAAAGCTCATTGTAATAATGTCTTACTACCTCTTTTCCGGACTCGTCCGTCCAGCTGGAGACACTCGGGTCTATGCCCTGTTCCGCCAGGGTCACCCTGGTACCGGTGCGGTAGGTCCATCCTCCGTAGATCTCGAATCTGTTGGAGAATCTGTGCGTCGCGGTGATGTTCAGCATATTGCGGAAGTCGTTCCTGTCGAAATACCAGTCGTGGTAGAACTCGGGGAAATTGCGCTCCGAGAAAGAGAGGGTGTAGGCTATGCTGATGTCCGTGTTCTCCGGTGTCCATCCCAGCGCGATCTCGGCGCCATATGCGCGGCCCCGGCCTTCGGAGAATGCACTTTCCCACTGCTCGATGGGCGGATACAGCGAGAAATGTCCGGAATATTCATATATGTGGCTCATGGTTTTCCAGAAACCCTCCACTTCGAGATGCAGGTCATATGGCAACCTGGCATATACCCCGCCCGCTATCTGCCTGGAGTGCATCGGCTTCATCTTTTCGGTGCAGGGCAGCCAGCTGGATGTCGGTATTTCCAGGTATAGGGTGCGGACCAGGTGTACGAACTGCCTCATGTCCGTGTAGGAGAACTTCAGGTCCACGTCTCTTCCCAGACCGAGGCGCATGGCGAATCTCGGCTCGGGGGAGTGGTAGGTCTTGCGACCGGTGCGGTAGAGGGTGTATCTGAGTCCCGGGGCGAGTGTGAGCCTCTCGCCTATGTTGATCTCATCCTCGGCATAGAGCGAGAACTCCTCGCCCCTGTAGGTTGCGGATGAGTTGACGTCGGTCAACTGCTTTTTCATGTCAGGGCCGGTCTGCCACGAGCCCGCTACCCTGTCCGGGAAGTATATGTGGTGCTGGAGAGATGCCCCGAACCTGATGCGCTGGGCTGATGTCGGCATCCAGTCAAAGTCACTGCTGAGTATGAAATCGTTGACCACGGACCTGTTGTCTTCGTCGATGAGGTAGCCTTCGGTGAAACGGTATTCGCTTTCATCATCGTTCTTTTCCCAGGACCAGTCTTCTATGGAGTATCCGGTCCGGTTGTCGCTCCGTCCGTAGGAAAGGCGGGTGCGGGATGTGAGTCGGTTTGAGAAAGTATGTGACCAGCAGAGACTTGCTGTAGTCGAACCCCAGGCGAAGTTGCCGCTCATGCGGCTGTACATCTTGTCCTTGTATATGTGGGTGACATCGTCTTTGCCGGTTATGGTGAGATAGTCGGTGTAGCCTATCGGGAGCCTGTCCATCCCGTTGAAGAAGGAAAACTGCAGCCTGTCGCTGTCGGAGATCACGTGGGTTATGCCCAGGTTCATGTCCCAGAATGCGTAGTGCGCCTTGTACTTCTCGCCCTCCTTCATTGAACTTCTGTTGACTATCAGCATTGCGGGTACGGAAATCACGTCCAGCCAGGTTCTGCGCAGTCCGAAATTGATGGAGGTCCTGCCCTTGACCAGCGGGCCTTCCAGCTGCAGTCTTCCGTCTATGAGCCCTATGGAGAAGTTGCCGTGCCATTCGTAGAGATCGCCCTCACGGGTGCTCACATCCACCACCGAAGACAGTCTTCCGCCATATCTGGCCGGGAAGCCGCTCTTGTAGAAGTCCACGTCCTGGACCACGTCGGCATTGAATGACGAGAACAGGCCTATTAGGTGGCTGGTGCTGTAGAGCGGAACGCCGTCAAGCAGGAAGAGGTTGTCCGAACCGGTTCCACCGTGCACGTACAGGCCTGAGAGCAGTTCGGTGCCGGAAGCGACTCCGGGTAAACGCTGTATGGTCTTGATCACGTCAGGGCTGTTGAATATGGCGAATCCGCTCCTGATCCTGTCCGCATCCAGCCTCTGCAGTCCGGTCTGGGTCCTGCCCGCCATTTTCATCCTGTCTGTCGAGACCTTCGATGCGTCCAGGGTGTCGGCCTCCGTCAGGAAATCCCCGTTGGCATAGGTCACCTCGACGGTATCGGGCCTTGGCCTGACATAGCCTGTCTGCCTGAGTATGATGTGCTTGCCTTTCCGGCTCCATTCTATGCCGCTGCCGT
Source organism: Bacteroidales bacterium (assembly GCA_016295455.1). Lineage (GTDB taxonomy): Bacteria > Bacteroidota > Bacteroidia > Bacteroidales > UBA932 > Cryptobacteroides. Next base: position 1,887 of record JAEDLE010000043.1, on the reverse strand, counting down.
CGAAGAGCCGGTCGAGACATTCGCTCAGGGACAGGCTTTCGGCTCCCGGCTTTCTGTCCGTCACCCAGCCGAGCCCCCTGCCCGGATACGGCACGTCAAGCGGAAGCTCTGCGTCATATACGAATTTAACCTTGTAGATGTCCCGGACCGAAGCAATGCAGTCCCGGATGCTCAACGTCTGGGAATATGCCGCCGTCCCGCTGAGCAGTGCAAGCGCGAGGGCAAGGGCTCCCGCCGCTTTTCTGAGAAGTTTGAAATTTTCCATACACCATATAGACGGACAAAAGGGAAAAAGTACTATCCGTCAAAAGAGAATTTATAGCGAAAACAGGAAAAGCACGGCTTTTTTAACTCCCTCGCGCACCGTCTTGAGCGCTTTTGCCATCTGGTTGCGCACCGTGTTTTCTGATATGCCCATTTCCCGGGCTATTTCGGAATACTTCTTCCCCTGGACCTTGCCCATCAGCAGTATGCGGCGGCATCTGCGGGGGAGTCTGCTGATTTCCATCCACATGCGGGCTTCCTCAAGGGAGGAGTCCCGGAGATCGCTGTCATCATATTCAGTAAGGGCGAGGCTTTCGTCGACGCCCAGACCTTCGAGACTGCGGGGACGGTTCTTCCGGGAAGGGCTGCGGAGCAGGTCCAGGCAGCGGTTCCTGACGCAAGTGTAGAGATAGGCCTTGCCTCCTGTGGGCTCCGCGTCCCCGCCGGACTTCTGCCAGAGCGTGCAGAACACGTCCTGGACCAGGTCCTCCGCCTCGTCGAGATCCTCCAGATAATGCAGGGCATATAGGCACAGGGGCCTGTACCATATCCTGAATAGCTGCTCTATCTTCTTGTCTTCACTCATTCTCGGTCCGAGTCTGATGGCCGGATGGCAAAGGTATGCATTATTCCTTTAACAAAATCCTAACAATTCGGAAACAGATGCTTAATATCATCGATATACTTTTGTCCCGTCAAAAAACGGAATATGATTCATTTCAGGCATATGGCCTTGACGGTGGCGATGTTGGCCACTGGACTGGCCGCCCAGGCGGCCGTATTCAAAGGAAGGGTTTCGGACAAGGAGACCGGTGAAGACGTCATCGGGGCCTTCGTGACGGTAAGGGAGCAGCCCGGAAAAGGGGCTGTCACAGGACTGGACGGAAGTTTCAATCTGGAAACCGGATTGGAGGAATGCACGATTCTGTGCAGTTGCATAGGTTACAAAGATTTTGAGCTGCATCTTGGAACCGGGAGCGCCGCCGAGCTTGAGATACTCCTCGAGACAGATATGGAGCTTATCGAGTCCGCCACGGTCTCGGCGCTCAATCCCGGAAGGACCGATGCCGGTGCAAGAGCCATCGAAAAGCAGGCAGAGAATGTCGTCAATGTGATGAGCGCCAAGGCTATGGAACTGTCTCCCGATGTCACGGTGGCTGGTGTCATCCAGAGGATGTCCGGGGTTACCGTTGAGAGAAACAGCAGCGGCGAAGGACAGTATGCCGTACTCAGGGGTATGGACAAACGCTACAGTTATACCCTGGTGAACGGGGTGAAGATCCCGAGCCCCGACAACAGGAACCGTTTTGTCCCGCTCGATATATTCCCTTCTGAAATGCTTGACAGACTTGAGGTTACGAAATCTCTTACTGCCGATATGGAGGGAGACGGTACCGGTGGTGCGGTGAATATGGTGATGAAGGATGCCCCGCAGGAGCGTCAGCTGACAGTCAGCGTGTCCACCGGAGGCAACGCAATGTATCTGGGAAGGGAATTCCAGTCTTTCAGCCACAGGACCGCATCCAGACTCTCGCCTTACGAGGCTGCCGGCAAACCGGTCGACTACAAGGTGACCGCGTCAGACTTCACCACGTCAAATCTCCATGTCCGCAGCGGCGCGGC
>JAEDLE010000007.1 GCA_016295455.1 Bacteroidales bacterium | reverse complement strand
CCCCTAAATCCATCAACCCTCAATCAACCCTCAGCCTATCATCCTATCAGCCTGAGTGATATCCTCTTACGTTCCAGGTCCACGGACAGTACACCGACCGTCACATGCTGATGAAGTTTCAAAACGGAGGAAGGGTCGCTGACCCTGCCTTTCCCCTTGCCCATCTGTGAGACGTGAATCAGGCCGTTCTCGTGTATACCTATGTCCACGAATGCCCCGAAGGCGGTGATATTGGTTACGATGCCTGGCAGTTCCATCCCCTCCACAAGGTCCTCCAGACTGTGGATGCTGTCGTCGAAAGCGAACTCCTGCGCACTCTCGCGGGGATCCAGACCCGGCTTTGCCAGCTCGGAGATGATGTCATTAACCGTCGGCAGTCCGAATTCGCCCTCCACATATGAATCCGCGTTAATCTTCGAGCAGAGTTCCCTGTTCCCCACCAGCTGCGACACAGGCACGCCGAGGTCCTTCGCCATCCTGTCGACGATATGGTAACACTCTGGATGCACGGCGGAATTGTCCAAAGGATTCTCTGCGTCGCGGATACGGAGGAATCCCGCGCATTGCTGAAACGCCTTGGCGCCCAGCCTCGGGACCTTCATAAGTTGCCCGCGTGAGGTGAAAGCCCCGCTTGCTGCGCGGTATTCGACTATGGATGAGGCCAGTGACGGACCTATACCCGCGACATAGCTCAGCAGATACGGGCTGGCTGTATTCACGTTGACACCCACCATATTCACGCAACTCTCGACGGTGTTGTCGAGCTTTTCTTTGAGCAGTCCCTGGTCCACATCGTGCTGGTACTGTCCGATACCCAATGACTTGGGATCTATCTTCACAAGCTCGGCAAGCGGGTCCATTAGCCTTCTGCCGATCGAAACCGCCCCCCTGACAGTCACGTCCTCATCCGGAAACTCGCTCCTCGCGGCCTCGGACGCAGAATATATCGACGCCCCGTCCTCACTGACCGTATATACGCGACATTCCTCCGGAAGGTCCAGCTTCCTGACGAAATCCTCCGTTTCCCTGCTCGCCGTTCCGTTTCCTATCGCTATTGCCTCGATGCCATATTCATCGATCATCCTCTCCATCGCCAGCAACGACTTGACCTTCTCGCTTTTTGGAGGATGCGGGAATATGATTTCGTGGTGCAGCAGGCCTCCCTGGCTGTCCAGACAGACGATTTTGCATCCGTTCCTGTAGCCCGGATCTATGGCAAGAGTGCGCTTCTGTCCGACAGGAGGAGCGAGCAGCAGCTGCCTGAGATTCTCACCGAAAACCCTTATTGACTCGATATCGGCCTTTTGCTTGAATTCCTTGACTATCTCGTTGGTTATGGAGGGACACAGAAGCCTCTCATAAGCATCCTCCACCGCCATCCTGAGCTGCGCGGCGAGTGTGGGAGACGGCCTCGGGCTACCCTTCAACAATATGGAATACAATTGGTTGCAAGACTTTTCAGGGTCCGCGTCTATGCGTATGTTCAGATAACCTTCCTCCTCAGCCCTGAGTATGGCGAGCAGGCGGTGCGGCGCCATCCTTGAAAGCGGTTCGGAATAGTCCAGATAGGACTTGTACTTCTGCGCTTCGGGCTCCGAGGCCTTCCTGGTGGCCTTTGTGACCAGACGCCTCATCCTGAAGACCTGCCTCAGGCATTCCCTGCCCTGCTGCATCTCGCTGACCCTCTCCGCAACTATGTCCCTCGCACCCGCGAGCGCATCCTCAGCAGTAGCCACCTTGTCGTTGAGATATTTCCCGGCCTCTTTCAGAGGATCCTGGAGCCTCATTCCGCACATGCTGTCCGCAAGGCTCTCGAGCCCTGCCTCCTTGGCGATGGTGGCGCGAGTCCTGCGCTTCGGTCTGAACGGCAGATACAAGTCTTCCAACTCACTGGAAGACACGCAGTTCTCTATCTTGTCCCGCAGTTCATCCGTCAGTTTCCCCGCAGCGGCTATGGTCTCCAATATGCCCGCCTTACGTTTCTCCATATCAGTGAAAACATCAGTCCAATGCCTGACTTCCGCGACCTCCAGGTCATCCAGACCGCCCGTCTTCTCCTTGCGGTAACGGCTTATGAACGGAATCGTGTCGCCTTCATCGAACAAAGCCACACAGTTTTCCACCTGCCACTGCCTCACGGAAAGATGCTCCGCCATGAACTTGAGATATATTTCTTTCATAATCTGAATATGCTGACGTGTATTGTCAATCCTGGGACAGTTCCTTGAGTTCGTCCCTGTAAGCCGAGAAAATCTTTGACTTGGACACAAATCCCAGATAGGTCCTGTCCTTCTTCACCACAGGCAGGTTCCAAGCATCGGTCTTCTCGAACTTGTGCATCACCACATCCATGCTCTCACCCTCATAGACATATTCAGGAGCCGAGTGCATGTAATTGTAGACATGCTGGGAGGCATAGAGTTCCTGCCTGAACATATCGCTCCTGACGTCCTCCAGTGAGACATATCCCTGGAAATGGCCGCCCGAGTCGAGCACCGGGAATATGTTTCTGCCCGAAGTGGATATGGTCTGGACGAAGTCGCCGAGGGAGGCGTCGATGGAAACCGGGCTGAAGTCCTTCTCTATCAGGTCGTCCATCTTGAGCAGCGTGAGCACTGCCTGGTCGGAGTCGTGCGTGAGCAATTCCCCTGTATGAGCAATGCGTTTAGTGTATATGGAATACTTCTCAAATATCCTCATAGTGCCGAAGGAAATGGTGGCGGTGAGAATCAGCGGCAGGAGCAGTTCGTAACCTCCGCTAATCTCCGCAATGAGGAAGATTGCGGTCATAGGGGCCTGCATCACCCCGGCCATCAGTCCGGCCATGCCGACCAGCACGAAATTCTGTTCAGGAACCACGAAATCCGAACCCGAAAGCACCAGGTTTATGGTTCTTGCGAGTATGAATCCGGCAAGGGCGCCGACAAACAGGGTCGGACCGAAGGTTCCTCCGACTCCTCCTCCGGCATTGGTGAAAGTCATCGCAAAGACCTTCAGCAGCAGCACCAGAGCAAAGAAGACGGGCACCATCCACGGAGTGTGCAGCATTCCGGAAAGCAGGGTTGTCCCGTCATAGTTCACCTCCTCACCGTTGAGCAGAGGATGCAGGTCGCCATATCCCTCGCCATAGAGAGGCGGGAAAAGGAAAATCAGCAGACCGAGGAGCACGGCGCAGAAAAGCCACTTGAAGTATGGGTTGCGGAATCCCGAGAGTTTGTCCTCGAGGGTGAGGGTCATACGCAGGAAGTAGAGCGAGCAGAAGCCGCAGAATATGCCCAGAAGTATGTAGAACGGGATATTCTCCATACGGAACGGGGAAAGGGTGCACACGAAAGGCAGCGAATTGCCGAGGAAGAGATACGAGATGACCGTCGCCGACACGGTGGAGAGCAGCAAAGGCATCATCGAAGTCATCGAGATGTTGAACATCAGGATTTCCAGGGTGAAGAGCACACCTGCCAGAGGAGCCTTGAATATGCCGGCGACCGCACCCGCAGCTCCGCAGCCCAGGAGTATGGTCATGCTTCTGTAGGACAGCCCCATCATCCTCGCCACGTTCGAACCGATTGCGGCTCCGGTGTAGACTATCGGCGCCTCGGCTCCCACCGAACCGCCGAAGCCTATGGTCAGGGAACTGGTCAGTATCGAAGACCACATGTTGTGGGGCTTGATGCGGGACTCGTTCTTGGAGACGGCAACCAGCACCTTGGTGACACCATGCCCGATCTTATCCTTTATCACATAACGCAGGAGAAGCATGGAGATGAGCATACCCACGCCCGGAAGCACCAGATACAGCACCGTCTCCCCCGCAGTGACAATGCGGGAGGTCAGGAAATCCTTTATGTGCTCGACGAGGGTTGTCAGAATCACCGCCGCCAGTCCGCTGCATATGCCGACAAACAGCGACAGTATGAGCAGAAGGTTCTTCTCCGGTATGCCCCTCAGGAGGGTCTTCAACTTTGCGAATGGATGCATTCCTCGAATATGGTTGATTTCAAAAAAGGGATGACCGAAGTTTCAGTCATCCCCTATTCTGTCACGCTGCTGGACTGTCAGGCGTCCGAACCTTCGTCCTCCCCGCTGGAATACTGGGAGACATTGTCGTCCGGGAGGGTATCCGGAGCTGAATCCGGTTCTTCGTCATCCTCCCCTCCACCAACGCCGTCGAGCCATTTCTCGATGTCTTCGGCATCGTCAATCTTGACTTTGATCTTCACCAGATATATGGCCTCCTCGATCTCCACTGTAACGGCGAAGAAGCTGGTGCCGTCCGGCTTGTCATATTTGATAAGGTCCGGTAGATAGTCAGCATATCCCTTCGGATACTTCTCCGCGAATGCCGCGGCAAGTTCCGGGGACATGTTCTCGTAGCTGACAACTGCTCTTTTCTTTTGTGCGTTCACCATATGTGATACCTGTTGCCCTGTCGGGAAAAAATGGATTTGGTTTATGAATAGCGACTGCAATATTAGGACATTATTTCCTAATTGCAATATCTTCGGAAGCGTTTTTTCAAAAAAACTCACCTCCCGGACCTTCCCCCGCCGCGGCGGAAGAAGAAAGACTTCTGCATTTTCTTCTTCTCAGGGTCACGCTCCACGAACACCGGCTTGAGGTCACGCGGGTCCAGGCCCGTGTAGAACATCACGGAAGATGTCGTCATGGGAGTAGGAGTAAAGTCCTGAACCTGGTCCATATACAGTCCCTGCAGAGACGGATTTGCGGCAAGCTTTTGCATATCCCTCATAGTGCATCCGGGATGCGAGGAGATGAAATACGGGACTATCCCGGTCTTCCTGCCCTCCCTTGCCATCAGTTTGTCGAACTCGAGCTTCAGGCGCCTGAACAGGCGGAACGACGGCTTCGCCATATACCTGAGCACATTGTCCTCTGTGTGTTCAGGAGCGACCTTCAGCCTTCCCGAGGTATGGTTCAGCACCAGTTCCCTGAAATATGGATACGAACTTTCGTCCACGAAACCGTTCTCGTCCAGGAAGAGGTCATAGCGTATGCCGCTGCCTATGTAGGCGTGCCTTATGCCCTTGATCCCGGCGATCCTGTCATACAGGCCGAGCAGACGCGTATGGCTTCTGTCCATATTGCGGCAAGGGGCGGGATAGAGACAGGATTTGCGGCGGCACCGGGCGCAGAGGGTCTCATCGCGGCCCTTCATACCGTACATGTTGGCCGTAGGCGCCCCGAGGTCCGAAATATTCCCGGCGAAACCCGGCAGCTTCAGCAGCGCAACCGCCTCCTTCACTATGGAATCCTCTGAACGGGACTGGATGAACTTGCCCTGATGCGCGGCTATGGTACAGAAATTACAGCCGCCGAAGCAGCCCCTGTGAGTCGTGATCGAGAACTTGATCATGTCATAGGCAGGAATCCTCCTGCCCTTGTAGCGCGGATGCGGCAACTTCGTATACGGCAGGTCCCAATAAGAATCCATCTCCTGAGTCGTGGCCGGCGGATACGGCGGATTGACCTGGACAAAGCCGTCCCCAACAGGTTCGACTATAGTGTCAGGATGAAGCATATTCGCATGAGTCTCAATCAGATGGAAGTTATTTGCAAAAGCCTTTTTGTCCTTCAGGCATTCTTCGTACGAGGCCAGTACCAGCGAGTCCTTCGGCCAGTGGCCGCCCGACATCCGGAAAGCCAGCTGGGGAATGGAGTGCAGTTCCCTCGGGCTGCGGCGCGCCTCGATGCCCCTGGTGAGTTCAAGTATCGCCTTCTCACCCATACCGTAGGAAAGGAAATCAGCCCCGCTGTCTACAAGCACGGAAGGCATAAGTCTGTCCTCCCAATAGTCATAGTGGGTAAGCCTCCTCAGCGAAGCTTCGACTCCGCCTATCACCACAGGTATGTCGGGATAAAGTTTCTTGAGTATCCGGGTATATACAGTCACAGCCCGGTCAGGTCTCATTCCTGCCTTTCCGTCAGGTGTATATGCATCATCGCTCCTGAGCCTGCGGGCGGCGGTGTAATGGTTCACCATCGAATCCATCGCACCGGCATTGACCGCGAAATAAAGGCGGGGCGCCCCGAGTTTGCGGAAATCCCTCAGGTCATCCCTCCAGTTCGGCTGGGGTACAACCGCCACACGGTAGCCCCATTTCTGGAGCCACCGTGATATGGCGGCCGTACCGAATGACGGATGGTCCACGAATGCGTCACCGGTGAAGAATATGACGTCGATGTAATCCCAGCCGAGGGCCTCCACCTCCTTCCGGGAGGTCGGGAACATATACGCCTGCTCCTGCATCCTACATTCTTTCAGGAAGTTCTATGCCGAGTATGCCCATGGCCTTCTCCAGAGCCCTGGCCACATTCCAAATGAGCGCAAGGCGGAACTCAAGCACGGTCCTGTCCGGTTCGCGGAGTATCTGGGTGTCGTGGTAATACTGGTTGAACTCCTTGGCGAGGTCATACGAATAGTTCGCGAGCACCGCAGGCGAGAAAGCCTCGCCGGCCTCCGCCACCTTGGACGGAAGTGAGTTGAGCAGCTTTATGAGCCTGATTTCCTTTGCAGAAGGAACTATGGAGCTGCCGATTACCGAAGGGTCGTGACGGTAGCCCTGCCCGTCAGCCTTGCGGAGTATCGAGCATATGCGCGCGTGGGTATACTGGATGAAAGGACCGGTGTTGCCGTTGAAGTCGATGGACTCCTTAGGGTTGAAGAGCATGGTCTTCTTGGGATCCACCTTCATTATGAAATACTTCAGGGCGCCGAGGCCTATCATATGGTAGAGTTTCTCCTTCTCCCCTGCGGACATGTCTGCGAGTTTTCCGCTCTCCTCCGAAGTGGCCTTCGCCTCCTCGTACATCTTCTGGATGAGGTCGTCGGCATCCACTACCGTGCCCTCCCTGGACTTCATCTTGCCCTCAGGGAGTTCCACCATTCCGTAACTTAGGTGGTAGATCTGGTCGGCCCAGCCGAAGCCGAGTTTCTTGAGTATGAGCTTGAGGACCTGGAAATGATAATCCTGCTCGTTGCCCACCACATAGACGTGAGAGTCAAGTTCATATTCGGAGAAACGCCTTTCAGCAGTGCCGAGATCCTGGGTGATGTACACTGAAGTACCGTCTCCCCTGAGCACGAGCTTGCGGTCAAGTCCGTCAGCGGTAAGGTCACACCATACGGACCCGTCCGGATCCTTGACGAATACACCCTTATCGAGGCCCTTCTGGACGAGCTCCTTGCCTAGGAGGTAGGTGTCGTGCTCATAGTCAACCTTGTCGAAGCTGATGCCGAGAGCCTTGTAGGTCTCGTCAAAGCCTTTGAAAACCCAGCCGTTCATCATGCTCCAGAGGTCACGGACCTGCTTGTCCCCTTCCTCCCACTTGACGAGCATGTCGTGGGCCTCCTTGAGTATCGGAGCCTCCTTCTTGGCTTCATCCTCGCCCATGCCGGATGCCACAAGTTCCTTCACCTCCTTGGTATAGAGGTCATTGAAAGCAACGTAGCAGTCTCCCACGAGGTGGTCGCCCTTGATGCCGGAATTCTCCGGGGTCTTTCCTTCACCCACCTTCTCCCAGGCGAGCATGGACTTGCATATGTGTATGCCGCGGTCATTCACGAGCGTGGCCTTGATAACCTCGTTGCCACAGGCCTTGAGCAGCCTGGAAACGGAATCTCCGAGCAGATTGTTCCTGATATGTCCCAGGTGAAGAGGCTTGTTAGTGTTCGGTGAGGAGAATTCCACCATTATCCTCCTGCCGGTCTGGGGAAGCTGGCCGTAGTTCCCGTCAGATGCGATGGCAGCGAACAGCTCCATCCACCAGAGGGCGGAGAAGGATATGTTCAGGAAGCCCTTCACGCTGTTGTAGGAAGCGATTTCCGGAGCATTGGACTGAAGCCAGGCGCCGATCGCGTTGCCGGTGTTTTCCGGAGAACTGTGGGAAATCCTCAGGAGCGGGAATATGACAAGTGTGTAGTCGCCCTCGAATTCCTTCCTGGTCACCTGTACCTGGAGATCCGACGGCTTGATTTCGGCCCCATAGAGAGCCTTGATGGCTTCCGCAGCCTTTACCTGTATAAAAAGTTCAGGAGTCATTGCTATAAACCTATTAAAGCCGGCCCGCAGGCCGGCAATTGTGAATCAATATTTTACCGTTTCAGATATCAATCCTTTCCTATGCTATTCGCTTTTGCCGAAGCCGAAGTAAGCCGGCCTTCCGGAAGCTGTGACACCCTCGATGAACACTGCCCTCTTGGTCTTGCGGGCAATCTCGACGACATCCTTGGCGCTGCTTACCGGCTGGTCATTCACATAGCGTATGATGAATCCCGCCTGGGCTCCGGCATCCTTCATCTTGCCGTCGCCGACAGAAACTATCTCCACTCCCTGCCTGAGGCCGAACCTTGAAAGCGTCTCCTTGGAAGCGTCCTTGATCCTCGCACCGTAGAAGGCTACCGAACCGTCAGCATCCACTGAACCGGTCTCCTCGAAATCAGCGAGGAAAGTAACGTCCAGTTCCTGCTCCCTGCCATCCCTGATAACCAGGAACCTGGCGCTGTCCCCAGGACGGAAGGTAGCCATCTTCTCCTGCAGGGCTGAAGCATTGGCGATGCGGACCGAATCGATGGCGATGACCACATCGTCCTTCTTCATACCCGCCTTCTCCGCAGCCGAACCCGGCATGACTTCGTTAATATATACGCCGCTTACACTTGAAAGTTTCAATTCTTTTGCGATATCGTCATTGACCGTGCCCATCGACACGCCGAGCTTTGCCCTCTTGACCGTCCCGAAATCGATGAGGTCGCCCACGATTTTCTTGACTATGTTGACAGGAACCGCAAAAGAATATCCTGAATATGCTCCTGTCTGTGACACTATTGCAGTGTTTATGCCGACGAGTTCGCCCTTCTTGTTGACAAGCGCGCCGCCGGAATTGCCAGGATTGACCGCAGCGTCAGTCTGGATGAATGACTCGATTCTGAACTGTCCGTCATCGCTAGGCATGGACCTGCCCTTCGCGCTGACGATTCCTGCAGTGATGGTGCCCCTGAGCTGGGCGCCGAGAGGGCTGCCAATCGCAAGCACCCATTCACCGAGCCTGAGATTGTCGGAATCGCCGAATCCGATATAAGGAAGACCGTCGGCCTCTATCTTGAGCAGGGCTACGTCAGTGGCGGAATCCGTACCCACCACGGTGGCGTCATAGGTAGAGTTGTTGTTGAGGGTGACCTTGACCTCCGAGGCGTTGGCCACAACGTGGTTGTTGGTTACGATATATCCGTCAGGACGGATTATCACACCCGAACCGCTGCCGCGTGACTCACGCTGGGTCGGCTGTCCGCCACCGCCGAAGAAATACTCCAGGAAAGGATCCACAATCTGCCTCTGCTGTGAAACCACCTTCACTTCGACATATACGACGGCATCGACCGCTGACTCAGCGGCATATGTCAGGTCAGGATAATCCGTTTCGGTGAGATTCACCGTCCTGTACTGGTTTTCGGTTACGGCAGGAACCGGAGCCGTTCCGGTTTTCGGTGCGCAGGCATTCAACGCGCTGAAAGTGAGGCCGAGGACTGAGACAGTCGCAACGGCGGTGACGATACCTTTTTTCATCTTATCCATAGTTCTTTTACTTTCTGTTCATCCGGAGAATAACCCATCCTCCGGGCCGTGCTGAAACTCAAAGTCTGTGCCAAAGTTACATTTGTCATCATATGCATGAAATCGTGTCAGTGCAGGGACGGTCAATGTCCGGCACGGAGTATTTTTTCACAAAGAATTATTATATTTGTGAACCGGATTACCGCATCCCGGCGTTCAGGCTTTTCCGGAGCCGGCCTGTTTGCGGGGAAACGCCGTTGACCGAAATCAAACGACAAGACATATGAAATTTTCAGTTTCAAGCGCGGAACTTCTCAGGAGCGTCCTGACAGTCCAGAAAGCCATACCTTCCAAGGCCGCAGAGGCCATACTCGAGGACTACCTGTTCGAACTTGAAGGGACGACCCTTACAATCACAGCATCCGACACGGAAATCACCTTGAGAACCGTCCTCCAGGTTGCGGACGTGGAGCAGGAGGGCAGGATTGCGGTGGCGGCAAAGCAGCTGACGGAACTCCTCAAGGAACTTCCGGACCAGCCTCTGACCATAAGTAACATGAACGAGAACTCCTTCTCCTGCGCCTGGGCAAGCGGGGAGTCCGTACTTCCGTGCTTCAACCCTGACGACTACCCTGTCATAAAGTCAGCCGGCGGGGAGGCATGGAGCATCAGTCTCAGCAGCCAGACCCTCGCGGAAGGCATTGCGGACACGGTCTACGCCTCATCCGACGACGACAACCGTCCGAACATGAACTCCATATTCTTCGACATAAAGCCTGACGGGACCACCCTCGTGGCTTCCGACCTGCAGAAGCTCATATGTTTCCGCACCAAGGCCGTGAAGGCAGCCTGCGACTGTTCATTCCTGCTCAACAAGAGGCACGCGAACGTGGTCAAGTCCATACTCGGCAAGGAAGACGAGGAGGTGAAGGTGGTGTTCGACAGCAAGTACGCCGTGTTCAGTTTCGCCCAGACCACAGCCATCTGCTGTCTTGTCTCAGGCAAGTATCCCGACTATAACTCGATCATCCCGAAGAACAACACCAACGTGCTGACCATCAGCCGCACCCAGTTCCTCAACTCAGTCAGGAGAATCACCGTATGCTCCCCTAAGGCATCCAACCACGTGAAGTTTGAAATGACTGCCGGCAGCATAGAGATATCCGCCCAGGACCTCGGTCTTGAGATAGCCGCGCACGAGAAGGTTTCCTGCTCGTACGAGGGGGACGACCTCAGCATCGGATTCAGGGCCAACCACATCATCGAGATTCTCAGCAACCTCAGCTGTGAGAACGTCATCATCCGTTTCGCGGACAAGAGACGTTCCGCCCTCATACTCCCTGACGGGGATGAAGACGCGGTCAACAAGGTATTCGGCATCGTGATGCCTATTATGGTGAAATAGTCCCTGCAGATGGAACTGAAACTGGAAAGGCCGCTGCTCTTCTTCGACATCGAGAGCACGGGACTGAACATCACTACTGACGGAATAATCGAACTGAGCTTCGTGAAAGTGATGCCGGACGGCAGCAGCAGGGTCAAGACCTGGAAGGTGAAACCCTGGGACTATGCCAGGCATTGCCAGATTCCCATCAACCCGAGCGCATCAGCCGTGAACGGGGTGCACGATGAGGATCTGAAGGACTGTCCTACCTTCATCAAGGTTGTAGAGGAGGTTGCCGAGTGGCTTGAAGGAAGCGACCTGGCCGGATTCAACTCCACCAAGTTCGACCTGCCGATGCTGGCAGAGGAGATGGAAAGGGTCAGGAGCTACTGCGAATCCAGGATTGCCGACCCGGCCGTGCCTCAGGAGAAGAAGGAACGTGCAGGGGAAATACTCCGCAAGGCTTCGATAGACCTCCACGACTGCAGGATGATAGACGTGCAGACCATATACCATTATATGGAACCGCGCAACCTGAAGGCTGCCTACAGGTTCTACTGCGGGGGCGGAGATTTCGACAACGCCCACACAGCTGAGGCCGACACCATAGCCACCTACGAAGTGCTCAAGGGCCAGCTCGACCGTTACAGCGAACCTGACGCATATCACGAAACCGCGCTGCGCAACGACGTGGACTTCCTCGCCAACCTGGGAGGAAGGCCGAAGGGCATAGACTATGCCGGCAGGATTGTCGACAGAGACGGAGTGCCCACAATCAGCTTCGGCAAGTACAAGGACCGCCCGGTAAAGGAGGTCTACCGCAGCGACAAGGGCTATTTCGGCTGGATAGCCAACGGAGACTTCAGCCTCGATACCAAGCGCCAGTTCAGGAGGCTCTTCGACGAATATGCCGCCGAGGAGAAGGCAAGCCGTTCCAAACCGCTTGAAGGCAAGGAGCTCAGCGACGCCGCCGACCTGCTGAAATCCCATTTCGGCCAGCAATGAACATAATAGTCATCACCGCCTGCGGCAAGATTGTCTGCAGACCGGACACCACCTGGGAGAGGGACAACGAAGACCTCTATCTCCCGGACTTCGTCTCACATCTGGAATATGCTCCCGTGGCTTTCGCAAGGATATGCAAGCCCGGCAGGAGCGTGGGTTCTCGATTCGTGTCCCGGTATCACGACGGATTCGGTTTCGGAGTCCTGCTCTACCCTGTGGAACTGATGGACGGCACCCCTGAAGGCTACGCCCAGGCCTGCTGCCTGGACCATACATCTTTGCTGCCAACCCCTTTCCTTGAATATGCCGACGAAGGTTCCGCCTTCACGCTGAAAGCCTCGGATACCGTCCTCGGCGCTTTCAGCCCCAAGGTCAGGGAAATGATGGACATAGCGCTGGTTGAAGCAACCCGCAGGATATATGTCAGGACGGGAGACATCATAGCCGTCGAACTGGGCCCAAGGAGAGCTTTCTACAGCAGAGAGGACGGAAACGTCAGAATGGAAGGAACCTACGGAGAGAGAAAGCTACTGGACTTCAATATAATAGTTGAATGAATCACCACTTCCTGCGAATATGCCGACCAGATCCTCGAGTATGAGGTCCGGTCTCAAGGTCCCGTTCTCCCAGAAATCATTACCACCCCCGGAGTTCACTCTGAGGGTGTTGTTGTATATGCGCGGTACGCCGAAACGGGAGAACATCGGGTTGAGAGCCTCCAGCTGGCTTCTTGTGGACACATTGCCCGGATTCAGCCAGATGTCGGCATCTCTGGAAAGCAGGTAAGCCTGTTCGAGGGACATCACGGAAGAATCGTGCCTGCCCTCCTTGGCCCCGAGGACAGTGCCTCCCGCATCCTCGATCAGACGCGACATATAATTCAGCTTTCCGGGCACATACCACTGCTCGGCATAGGGCACATTCAGAAGCAGTTTCACTCTCTGGTCATCAGGAACTTCCCTGCGCAGGGCCAGATATCTTTCTCGGATCTGGGCAAAAAGTGAATCAGCCGCCCCGCGTCTTCCGCCCAATGCCCCGAAAAGTTTCACATACTCAGCCCTTGCGAGCGGATGGTCCTCAAGATGCTCGTTCACCAAGAACACCTTCACTCCCAAGCTCCTCAGACGCGACACGTAAGGAGGCAGCACAGATGACACGGAATATGCCAGCACGAGATCCGGTCCAATAGCCAGAATACGTTCATAATCAAGCTCATGATCATATCCCACATCCGCCACGTCTGTTCGTGAACGAAGTTGGGGCGAGCTTATGTACTTCAAGCCCGAAACCGCACTTACCAGACTGTCCAGTCCCAGCGCATCCAGAAATGCCACGTGCGAGCTCGACATGCACACCAGACTCCGGACCGGAGCTTCAAGACGGAGAGTGTCCGCACTTCCGTCATATGGGGATATGCTGACCAGCGTGCTGTCGTCCGGAATGCTGAAGAATGAAGCATATTCCATAGTTGGGGCTGCCTCTTCCCCGCCCCTGCCCGCGCAGGAGACCATTGCCAGCAGCGCCGCAACTTCAAGCACAAGAATTCTCATATTCATAAGTTTTCCTCGATTTCCGTCCAAAATTAAGGGATATTATTTCAATAAGGAGCTTTTCTTGACGGGAATATGGTAAATTTGCGGAACTTGCTTGCCGGGGATGCGCAAGAATCGACAGCAAGTCCTCTTCCCGAGGAAGAGGATTTAGGTGATGGGTAACGTGAGCATTGTGCGGTGGGAAAGAGAGTTTCGCAAGCTGCACAAAGCTCAGAATGACAGGTATTTATTAATTTGCGAAAATCGAGAGGGATGGACACTAAGGTTCAGATGATGGATGCTGGATCGGAGTTCTTTTCAATGGAAGAGGGCTTCGGGACGGCTATGGGTCAGGTCCGCGCCGAGATGAGGCCGTTCGGACGGGTGGAAGACGAGGGCGGCTGGATACTGCTGGACAGTTCGGACATATGGATGAAACGCTATGTGCTCTGCCGCGTGGAAGACGCCGGAATGTCCGGAGAGAAGCACCGCTACTGCACCGTATTCAAGGAAGGCAGCCGTAGCACCCTGCTCCGCAAACTCTGCCACCTGGCCGCCGCCGCTGCCTGCATCATTTATGCATTCAGATTCACACCGGAAGGATGGAAGGGAGGACTGCTGACTGCAGCACTGTGCCTCGTCGCCATATTCATATTATACAATATGCTGAAAGCCAGTGCATCTTCCGTGCGCACGCTGGAAAGGCTGAAGGCAAAGATAGCAGGACTGGACGGGGTAAAAAGATAAATGGAGCGTCCGGGAAACGGACACTCCACCTGCATGAGCCGCGAACGGGACTCGAACCCGCGACCTACTCATTACGAATGAGTTGCTCTACCGACTGAGCTAAAGCGGCCTTTGATACCCATACGGGAATGCAAATATACAAATTTTTTCTAGTAATATGAAAATAATAAGTTGCGTCAGATTTGATTTCAAAGATGATGCAGGTTATTATTTGAGGATTACCTAATTCACAGAATTGACAGGAATGTTTTACGACATCATCATAATCGGAGGCGGAGCGGCCGGCCTGATGGCTGCATACGGGGCAGCCTCATCTGAGCCGGGGCCCGCCGTGCTGGTGCTGGAGAAGATGCCCAGGCCGGGCAGGAAAATAATGATAACAGGCAAGGGCAGGTGCAATTTCACCAATGTGAAGGACTGGCAGGACTTCTCCGCGCATATTCGCAGCCGCCAGAACTTCCTCCGGCCAGCATTCTACAATCTCACTCCGGAAAAGCTGATCGGAATGCTGGAGCGCTTCGGAATGGAAAGTGTGGTTGAAAGGGGTGACAGGGCCTTTCCCGCCTCACACCATGCCTCCGATGTAGTGGACACCTTGCTCAAGGCAGCCACGGGAGCAGGAGCAGTCATACGGACCGACAGTGCGGTCAGCACGGTCCGCAAAAGCCTAGAAGGCTTCGAGCTGACAACCCGCGACGGAAGGCGCTATTCCTGCAGACATCTTGTAATGGCGACAGGCGGCCTCTCCTATCCTTCCACCGGCAGCACCGGTGACGGGTATGCCTGGGCTAAGGAATTGGGTCACAGCATCAGGGATTGCTTCCCTTCACTGACAGCCATGGTTCCAAAGGCCTACAAACTGGACGAACTCAAGGAGCCGGTCGGAACGGCGGCGGCAAGGGTACTGTCGGGAGGACCGGTCAAGTCGCCATATTCAAAGCCTGTTCCGCAGATGAAAGGGCACATCAGCAGGGATTGCGCATTATCGGAGCTGGGAAAGTCGCTCTGCGGCATACAGCTCAAGAACGTGGGTCTGGGCCTTTGGGCTAACGGCAGTCTGGTCAGGAGCGAGACCGGCGATATGGACTTCACAGACGGGGGCATCGAGGGTCCTATAGGATTCGCGCTGAGCCGTAGCTGCGTGAAGGCGATAATCAACGGCTCGAAGGTGAAGCTGGTGCTGGACCTCAAGCCGGGAGTCGCCGAAGATGAACTCAGGGCAAGGGTCAAAGGGCTGTGGAACGAGATACAGAAAGACCCGCGCAGCCGCAAGATGTCCATCAAGGAGATGTCCAAAGTACTGATGGGCAAGCTGATGCCTTGGGAACTGACAAGCGCTTTCGTCAAATGCAACGAAGGCATATTCAACGGAAGGAAGGGCAACGAGCACATCGATATGGAGGCCCTGGCCAGGAGCCTCAAGGCCTGGACCTTCGAGATAGACGGCTTCGTAGGATATGAGCGCTGCGTGGTGACTGCCGGTGGAGTCGCTACGGAGGAAGTGCTTCCGAAGACTATGGAATCGAGGCTGTGCCCGGGTCTGTACCTATGCGGAGAAATGCTCGACATCGATTCTGACACGGGAGGTTACAACCTGCATACCGCATTCGCGACGGGATTTCTCGCGGGAAGGTCCGCAGCAACTGCCCTCGGGCTGGATTCAGAAGACGCCTGAGCCCAGGAGCTCGTCGCCGTCATACCAGGCCGCAAACTGTCCGGGGGTGACACCCCTCTGGGGCTGGTCGAAAAGTATGTACATCCTCGAGCTGCGCATGATCAGGGTCGCGTCCTGAAGAGGCTGACGATAACGTATCCTCACCCTGCAGCGCATCATCTGCCCCGGCATGAGCCTGCGCCCCGCATTGATCCAGTGCAGGTCGGAAG
This sequence comes from Bacteroidales bacterium, assembly GCA_016295455.1. Taxonomy (GTDB): domain Bacteria; phylum Bacteroidota; class Bacteroidia; order Bacteroidales; family UBA932; genus Cryptobacteroides. The sequence goes on along the minus strand of JAEDLE010000007.1, from coordinate 37,345 downwards.
CCTCAATCGACAAACAGCTGCGGGACAGGCCCCTGTGCCTGTGGCCCTCGCCCACATAGATAATGTTCTTCTCCACATCTGTGGCCAGCACGAAAAGCGAGTCCTTGTGACCGCCTATGTTCAGGCCCTTGCGCTGTCCCACGGTGTAGAACTGCGCCCCGTCGTGGGTACCGGCAATTACTCCGTAAGGATTCGCCTTGTAGCGGGTCTTCTTCGTGTGATGGCGACCGCTGCGGTAGGTTTCGGTCTCGAAATGAAGGTCATAGCGCAGAGGAGCGGATATCCTGTCCAGGTCGGCATCGTCCAATGACGCGACCTTCTCCAGGTCATAAGGCAGGCCTCCGTGTATGGCAGGAGTGAACTTGTCCTCGGAAATGTAATCGGTGATCATATTCAGTTCACGGCCTTCCCCCAGCACTGAACGGAGTATGCCGCAAATGGACTGATATTGCTCATTCTGAGCATAATAGGCATCATAGACCTCAATGACCTGACCCTCGCAAGGCTTGAGTTTCTGCTGAAGGAATACGGGCAGGTCAACCTTTCCGACAAAGCATATGCCCTGGGAGTCCTTCTTTTCAGCAGAAGGCAGGTCCGCCCGGCGGGCCAGTTCCCGCACCTCGGACTTGAGCAGATGGCCTATGGGGAACATGGCTCTGGAGAGCTGCTCCTGTGAGAGCTGGCAGAGGAAATAGCTCTGGTCCTTGCCCGGGTCCACACCGGCAAGCAGGCTGTAGCTGACGGAACCGTCCGGAGCGACAGTCTCGGCGCGGCGGCAGTAATGTCCGGTGGCTACCATATCCGCTCCCAGGGATGCGGCAGCCTTGAGGAAGGCATCGAACTTTATCTCCCTGTTGCAGAGCACGTCAGGATTCGGGGTGCGCCCTTTGGCATACTCGTCGAACATATAGTCGACAACCCTCTTGCGGTACTCTTTCGAAAGATCCACGAAATAGAAAGGAATGCCTATCTTCCTGGCGACCATCTCGGCGATGAAACGGTCTTCCTCCCACTCGCACTCCCCGTGAAGTGTGGAATCGGCATCGTGCCAGTTCTGCATGAACATAGCGAACACATCATACCCCTGCTGCTTGAGCAACAGGGCGGCAACGCTGGAGTCGACTCCTCCCGAAAGACCTACACAGATTTTCATCAGTAATGGATACGAAAAAAGGGAAAGCTTAGCACATCGCACCGCTACGACCTCCTACCCTTGCTACCTTCCGGTCCTGGGGGAATTCAGAGGGAGCTGGTCGTGTACGACTTTCCCGATGCAAATATAGCAATTTTCAGATTAACTGCAAAACTTCGCGGAATATGCTGACGTCATCCCTGCCGGGACCGTCCCTTCCTGCTCAGATGCTGTCGAAAATGTAAGGAAGCAGGTCCTCCACACGGGAGAATTTCCAGACCTCATCCCTGCCTATGAGCAGTATGGACATATGGACTCCGGAACGCTTCTCGTACTCGGCCATCACCTGACGGCAGGCGCCGCAAGGAGTCACAGGCTTGTCGGTAATGCTCATCGCCTTGCCTCCGACTATGGCTATGCCGAGCATGGCTTTTCCGGGATAATTCACTGAAGCAGAGTACATTGCCGTCCTCTCTGCGCAGAGCGATGACGGGAAAGCGGCATTTTCCTGATTGGAGCCTTTCACTGTTATCCCGCCTTCAAGCAGGACTGCCGCCCCCACATTGAATCCTGAATATGGCGCATAGGAGCTCTTCCTGGCTTCCATCGCGGCTTCGCACAGGGCTCTGTCCCGGGCATCCAGCTGCTCCATGGACTCAAAGACCTGACAAGAGATGGTGATCTGCTTTTCTTTCATAATGACTTGGTTTTCCGGTCCTGCGGGCCCCGGGGGTCATTCGGCCTCAAATGCAGCAGCGTCCCCGCTTTCGTCCGCCGCAGTCTCCTCCGTCGGAGACGGATTGTGCCTGCGGGCAACAGCAAGTGCACAATTTATGCCGTCAATCGCAGAAGACACGATTCCGCCGGCATATCCCGCGCCTTCGCCGCAAGGATACAGGCCTTCGACACTCCCGCTCTGGTAAGTCTCCGGATTCCTGGTGATGCGTATCGGGGATGAAGTCCTGGACTCGACTCCGAGCAGGAGCGCATCTTCGGTATAGTAGCCCCTCATCTTCTGGTTCACCATAGGGAACACTTCCTGGAGCCTCTCTGCAACGTGAGGCGGCAGCAGCTCGTGGAGCGGAGCCGGAACGGTTCCGGGATGATAAGAGGTCTCCGGCAGGTCCACAGACTCCTGACCCTCGCAGAAATCCACCATCCTCTGCGCCGGAGCGGCTGCAGGATTGTCAGGATGATGCGCGTTGACATATTCATACATCTTCTTCTCGACGTCGTGCTGGAAGTTCATCAGCGCAAATGGTCCGTCGCCGGCATATTCCTCAGGAACATCCTCAGGTTCAATGGATACGACGACTCCTGCATTGGCCCATCTGGAGTTGCGGGCGGAGTTGGACATTCCGTTCAGCACGGTGGTGCGCTCTTCGGTGGCGGAAGGCACGAGTATGCCTCCCGGGCACATGCAGAATGAGAAGACGCCCCTCTCGAGAGGCTCGCCGTCAGGTCCGGGAGCCGCAACCTGCTCCACGAAGGAGTATTCGGCGGCAGGCATGCCCTCTTCCCACTGGCCCCTGTACCTGATACGGTTGATGAGAGCCTGCGGATGCTCCACGCGCACTCCCATCGCAAAACCCTTAGGCTGGAGTTCCCAACCCTTGGAGTATATCATCTCGTATATGTCCCTGGCGGAATGGCCGGTAGCAAGAATCACGTCCTCGGCCCTGAATTCCACCTCTTCGGAGCCCTGCCTGAGCGCCTTGACCGCGAAACTGCCGTCCGCGAGCTTCTCCAGGTCCGTCACCCTGGTGTCAAAATGGTATTCACCGCCGTGGTCGAGTATGCATTTGCGTATGTTCTCCACCACTTTCGGCAGCTTGTCGGTGCCGATATGCGGATGGGCGTCAATGAGTATGGAAGGGTTTGCACCGAATGCAACAAACTGATACAGAACCTCTCTGATGTCCCCCCTCTTGGAAGACCGGGTGTAGAGTTTGCCGTCGGAGAATGCTCCGGCACCACCCTCTCCGTAGCAGTAGTTGGAATCAGGGTTCACCACGCCGGTTCTGGAAAGGGCCGCCATGTCCTGCTTGCGGCGATGCACGTCCTTGCCCCTCTCGAGCACTACAGGCCTGTAGCCCAGCATCAGGAGCTTGAGGGCGGCGAACATTCCCGCAGGTCCCGCTCCCACGATGATCACCGGTTCAGCGCCGGAAACGTCCCTGTATTCGTCCAGGCAGTACTCAGGGCAGGGCTCGGACTTGTGGTAAGCCTCCACCTTGTAGACCATCTTCACGTCACCGCGGGCATCTATCGAGCGGTGCACTATACGGCAGGTCGCCTCCGCGCCCTTCATCACGGGCTGGTATGATTTCGTCGGATCTATCACGTTCACGACCGCATTCCTCCTGAGGCGGAGCACCTGCGCGGCCGCATATCTGATGTCGTCGAGTCTTGGTTCACGTCCTACCGGACAGGTGATTTCGAAAGCCTTCATATATTATGATTCTGTATTTTACGGAATATGCCGACGCGGATCAGAAATCCGCCATCCTCGATACGGGAGCCACGTCCAGAGGTGTCCTCTCACCAGCAAGATAGTGGAAATAGCCCGCTATCGCTATCATCGCGGCATTGTCGGTGGTGTAGCGGAATTCAGGAAGATAGGTGTTCCATCCCCTCTTTCGCCCCTCAAGGGTTATCCTGTCACGAAGTCCGCTGTTCGCTGAGACGCCTCCGCCTATGGTAACTTCACGTATGCCTGTCTGCCTGGCGGCCTTGATGAGCTTGTCCATCAGTATGTCTATCAGTGTCTTCTGGAAACTTGCGCAGATATCCTCCTTGTTCTTCTCCATGAAGTCCGGATCCAGGGCCAGCTGGTCCCTTACGAAATACAGCAGCGAGGTCTTGACTCCGCTGAAGCTGTAGTCCAGACCGGGTATATGGGGCTTCGCGAAACTGAACCTGTCCGGATTCCCGCGGGCGGCGAGCCTGTCAATCACGGGGCCACCCGGATACCCCAGCCCCATCATCTTCGAGCACTTGTCGAAGGCCTCTCCCACGGCGTCATCTATGGTCTGGCCCAGGATTTCATATTCCAGAGGTCCGGAAACCTTGACTATCTGAGAGTTTCCGCCCGAAACAAGAAGACAGAGATAAGGGAAGGAAGGCTGGCGCTGCTCCTTGCCGTATTCTTTCACGAAATTTGCAAGTATATGGCCCTGAAGATGGTTGACCATCACTATGGGGATGCCGGCGGCGATGCTGAGAGTCTTTGCGAAGGAAGTTCCTACCAGCAGTGACCCCATCAGTCCCGGGCCTCTGGTGAAGGCAATGGCAGAAAGGTCCTCCACCTTCACTCCCGCCTTGTCGAGGGCCTGGCTCACGACAGGCACGATGTTCTGCTCGTGCGCCCTGGACGCGAGTTCGGGCACGACTCCGCCGAAGTCCCTGTGCACCTGCTGGCTCGCTATCACGTTGGAGAGCAGATATCCGTCCCTGATGACGGCGGCGGAAGTGTCATCGCAGGATGACTCGATTCCGAGAATGATGTCTGGCATAAAAAGAACTGTTATAAAAGTGCGGACCGGAGCGGTCCAAAGGCAAATTTAACAATATATTTTTGTATTTTTGTGGGTTGTAGCAAAAAAGACAGACTTATCAGAAAGTTCCTGAAGATAATGGCCTGGACGGTGGGCATCACGGTCCTTCTGCTGTTCGGAGCCGCCATCGCGGCACAGACGGCGGCGGTGCAGACAATGCTCGCCAAAAGGGCGATGAAGATGCTCGGGAACAGGATTGACGCCGAAGTCATATTCGAGAGAATCAGCGTCAGCCCGATGATGGGTGTGTCTGTCAAGGGTGTCGCCCTGCTCGACCGCAATGCCTGCGGCTGTTCGGACAAGCCTGTTCAGGACACCCTATTCAGCGCCGACTATGTCACCGCCACCTTCTCGCCCAGAAACCTGCTGTCAAAGAAAGGTCTATTCCTGAACCAGGCCAGGGTCGTGAACGGACTCTTCGCCCTGGTGAGCGAACCTTGCGACAATGTCAAGGGCAAGACGACCAACCTCAAGAGAATCTTCTCCGTGCAACCCCGGGAAAAGAAGGAGAAAAAAGGCTCATTCCATATGCGCATCGCAAAGGTGGACGTGGAGGGCCTGGAGTTCAGGATGATCAGCCACTGCCCGGGCACAAAAGAGGAACCGTCCGGGGCAATCAACTGGAAAGACCTGGACATCAGTGACATATACCTCAAGGGCAGAAACCTTGAAATAGATGGAGGAGTGGTGTCGGGTGAAGTGAAATCCCTTTCCTTCACGGAAAAGAGCGGATTCCGTGCCGCAAACATCTCCGGAAGGACCAAGGTCGGCAACGGGCTGACCCTCGTCCGCAACCTCAGGATAGACGACGGCATGTCCGGGATATCGATGACGGAATTCTCGATGAGCTACGAAAACTCCAAGTCCTTCTCCGACTTCGTGAACAAGGTCAGCCTGCACGCTGAAATCGAACCGAGCGGACTGAATATGGAAAGCCTCGCCTTCTTTGCCGGATCCCTCTCCGGGATGGATCTGGACGTGACGCTCGAGGGCGGCCTGGACGGCACGGTCAGCGACTTCAGCCTCAAGGGACTCAAAGTGTCCGGGAACAGGGACGGATTCAGGGCAACGCTTGACGGAAGCATATCCGGACTGCCGGAAACCGACAGAATGAATTTGAACCTCAGGCTCGGGGACGCGTCCTTCACCCTCGGGGAGTTGGAAAGCCTCATCATGGGATTCTCCCCGGGAAGCAGACTGGGCATAGGGCATATGGCTCCAGGACAGAGGTTCAGGACGGACGCCACGGTAAGGGGCAGACTCGACAGGATGCAGACCGAAGTGAAGGCAGCCACCGGAGGGAGCATGCTCAATGCCTCATTGCTCCTCACCGGACTCTTGGACAGGCATATGTCTCCCGGACTGCGGGGAACCGTGGACTGCCAGGATCTGGATTTGGGCAGTTTCCTGCCAGGCAAGGCTCTGGGCAGGGCGAGCTTCAGAGCCGAAGCTGATGCTTCATTCGGCAAGGGCGCCGCAAGAGTCGACCTGGATACGCTCGAAATAATGCAGCTGCATTTCAACGGACACGATTTCTCGGGGATGTCGGCATCCGGAAGCTACTCGCCTGAAGGCTTTGACATAAGCTTCGGCAGCAGCGATCCTGCTCTCACGGCAACCCTGACCGCCAGCGCAGAAAAAGACGGCGCACGCGGACTTAGCGAAGAGGGCCTTCCTGCCGGATACCTGATGCTCAGGGCGGACATCGCAAACGCCGACTTCGGCGCGCTCGGACTGAAGAAATACGCAGGTTCATCCGCCAGCTTCAGCGCGGAGGCATATGCCGACGGCCGGAAAGGCACGGACCTGGACGGGAGCATATCCCTTTCGGGCGTGGAGCTCAGGGATTCGTCCTCCGCAAGGAGCATCGGGGATATGCTGATAGACCTGAGTTCGGCCGAGCAGAGGGAAAGGATAGACATCAGTTCCGACCTGATCAGCGGCAGCTTCAGCGGAAGTTCAGACATAGTGGAGTTTTTCCGCGACCTGGTGAACCTGAGCGCCAAAAGGGAGTTCCCTTCCGTGTTCAACGGCGAAGGCCGGGAGTGGTCCGGCAACGACTATGAGCTTCAGCTTCAGATAAATGACAGCAATGACGCGCTCTCGTTCTTCGTGCCCGGCCTCTACATAGCGGACAGTACCTCGGTGAGAATGAGGATAGACGGGAACGGACAGGTCCACGGCAGGGTAAGGTCAGACAGGATAGCGCTGGGCAACAGATACCTGCGCAATCTCAGGCTCAGCATCGACGGCAGAGACAGCAACCTCGACCTGGTGCTCAACAGCGACGAACTCGCCTTCCCTCCGCTGCTTATGCGCAGTGACAGGATAATGGTCCTGGCAAGCGAGGACAGTTTCGGGATGAGCGTCGCCTTCGACAACGACACGGAGCCGGTCAACAAGGGTGAGCTTTTCCTCAGAGGCGGTTTCAGCCGCGACGATCAAGACAGGCTCGTGACGGACATCAGCATACTCCCGTCGAACATATATGTCAACTCGAACGCATGGAGCCTCAGTCCTGCGGACATCAGGCTGAACGGAGGAAGGGTGAGTATCCACGGGCTGACGCTTGACAATGAAAGCCAGAGCATCAGGATTGACGGAGCATATGACAGGACGGCAGGCGACTCGCTCACGGTTCAGCTGGAGCATTTCGACATCGCCGCGCTCCAGCCTCTGCTTCCGGGCGGAATGACCATTTCGGGATATGCCGACGGGACCGGGGTGCTGCAGTCCACAGGCGAACCGACCCCGGGACTGCTGCTGAACCTGGGCATAACCGACTGCATGCTGGCAGGCCGCCCGGCCGGAGAACTGAGCCTGTCGAGCAGCTACAACAAGGAGGCAGAAGGCTTCGACGTTTCCGTCAGGAACAGTCTGGACGGGCACAGCAACATAGTCGCCAGCGCCCTGCTGGGACTCAGGGACAAGGTCCTGGACGGAAGGATAGGACTGAGCGAGTTCGACCTGGGATATGCCTACCCTTTCCTGAGCAGCGTGTTCAGCGAATTCGGAGGGTTGCTTTCGGGCAGCATCAGGGTGTCCGGTCCCCTTTCCTCACTTGAGATCAGCAGCAACGGGCTGCGCCTGGACGACGGTCTGATGAAAGTGGACTTCACCGGTGTGCCCTACAAGGTTTCCGGCCCGCTGCGCCTGGACAACGGCGGAGCCTGGTTCATGGACAACAGGGTCGAGGACAGGTACGGCAACAGCGGAGTCATCAGCGGGGGCATAGCCTGGAACCACTTCAAGGATATGCGTTTCGACACAAGACTGGATTTCAGCGAGATGGAAGTAGTGGACATCGCCGCTTCGGATTCACAGCCATTCTACGGCAACATATCCGCATCCGGAAGACTGAATATCAGCGGTCCAATGAACAGCCTGAAACTGGATGTGGACGCATCCACCGCCAGGGAAGGCAGCTTCCACGTGCCGATGTCCTCGTCAATCATGGCGGGAAGTTCGGACATACTCACTTTCAAGGAGCCGGGCAAGGCTGTGGTGACAGACAGGTACGAACGTATGATGGGACGCATCGAAGAAGGCTCGCGCAGCGGGAACGACCTGGGCATCAGCCTCAGGATCAATGTGGACCAGGCCATCCAGGCGTTCGTGGAAATCGACAAGGCCAGCGGCAACGTGCTTACCGGACGCGGAAACGGAGAACTGGAGCTGGAAGTCAGGCCGGCCAGGGACATATTCAACATCAACGGAAAGTATGACCTCGTGAGCGGCAATTACCATCTGGACGTGCTCGGCATAGCCCAGAAGGACTTCGCAATCCAGGACGGCAGCAGCATCAGGTTCGCGGGTGACATAATGGACAGCGAACTGGACATCGACGCCCTCTACAGGACCAAGGCCGTTGTGGGAACCCTCATCGCCGACACGACCTCCACCGCCAGGAGAAACGTGGAGTGCGGAATACGCATCAGCGACAGGATACGCAATCCTCAGGTATCGTTCAGCATAGACATCCCTGACCTGGACCCTACCACCCAGGCCATGGTGGAGAACGCGCTCAACACCGAGGACAAGGTGCAGAAGCAGTTCCTGAGCCTGCTGCTCTCGAGCAGTTTCCTTCCGGACGACAACTCGGGCATCGTGAACAACTCCAACATGTTCAACACCACCATATCCGAGATAATGGCGGGACAGCTGAACAACATACTCCAGAAACTCGACATACCGGTGGACCTGGGCCTGGACTTCCAGTCCGGAACGAACGGGAAGAGCGTATATGACGTCGCGATAAGCACCCAGCTCTTCAACAACAGGGTGATAGTGAACGGAACCATAGGAAACAGGATGTACAGCAACTCCGCTACCGGAGGAAACGAGGTTGTGGGCGACCTGGACATAGAGATAAAGATCGACAAGAAAGGCGCGCTGCGATTCAACCTCTTCTCGCATTCTGCGGACCAGTACACAAGCTACCTGGACGCAAGCCAGAGGAACGGTCTGGGTCTTACCTACCAGAGGGAATTCGACTCGGTAAGGGAATTCCTGGACAGCATATTCCTACCGAAGAAAAAGCGGGAGGAGGCGCATCAAGCCACCGGCGCGACTTCCGTGACAAGAGAGAAGAGAAAGACCATAATAATCGAATGAGCGCCGGGCTTCAAAACATATGGATATGACTGAGAACAATCAAGCAAGGGGCAGGCTCTACCTGATTCCTTCACCTCTGGGGGACTATCCTCCGGAGGAGGTACTACCCCGTCCTGTGCTGGAAAGGATACAGGGCATCAGGACCTACGTGGTCGAGGAGACCAGGACCGCGAGGCGTTTCCTGTCTGCCGCCGGGCTGAAGGGGCACATAGGGGAGCTGGAATTCCACGAGCTGAACGAACACACGGATCCGGGACAGGTGGAAGCCTTCCTGGAACTGTTCGACGGAGGCAATGACGTAGGCCTCATCTCCGAGGCGGGACTGCCGGCCGTGGCGGACCCCGGAGCGCTGCTGGTAGCCCTCTGCCACAGGCACGACATAGAGGTGGTTCCCTACACCGGGCCGTCTTCGCTGATGCTCGCCCTGATGGGTTCCGGGCTTGACGGACAGTCTTTCGCATTCAGGGGCTATCTGCCGGCAAAGAGCGACGAGAGGAAGAAGGCCATAAGGGAACTGGAGAAGGCCTCGGCGCAGCTGAGGCAGACCCAGATCTTCATCGAGACCCCTTACAGGAACGACTCGATGCTGGCCGACCTGGTTGCAGTGTGCAGCCCTTCCACGAGGCTCTGCATCGCCGCAGACCTGACCACTCCCGACGCCTTCCTGAAAACCAGAAAGATTTCCCAATGGAAGAAGGCGCTGCCAGCCATAGGCAAGAGACCTTGTGTTTTTCTGATACTTGCTTGATAATGAAGAAAATAGCTTTTATTACCCTCGGCTGCAAGCTGAATTATGCTGAGACCTCCACATATGAAAGGGGCTTCCTGGAAGCCGGGCTGGAAAAGGTCGGCTGGGACGAGAAGGCGGATGTCTATCTCGTGAACACCTGCAGCGTGACCCAGCATTCCGACAACAAGTGCCGCAACATCATACGCAAATGCCACCGGCTCGCCCCCGAAGCGATGATAGTCGTGACAGGATGCTATGCCGAACTGAAAAGGGAGGAGATCGCCGCCATCGAGGGCGTGAAGCTGGTCTTCGGAGCAAAGGAGAAGAGCAGCGTGGTCTCCCGGACCCTTGACTGCCTTGCCGGAGAATATGCTCTTGGGGAGCAGACTGCAGTCACCGACAAGGCTGAGGAATACAGGATCATATCCTCCGACACCATGCCGGCATATTCCACCGGGGAAAGGACCCGTTCTTTCCTGAAGGTCCAGGACGGATGCAACAATTTCTGCGCGTACTGCACGGTGCCGTATGCAAGAGGGGCAAGCAGGAACATCCCGATTGCCGAACTGGTTTCACAGGCGGAGAGCATAGCGGCGTCAGGGGTGAAGGAGATAGTGCTGACGGGCGTGAACACCGGAGATTTCGGGCGGAGCACCGGGGAGAGTTTCCTGAATCTGCTGAAGGCGCTGAATGAGGTCGAAGGCATCGGGAGATACAGGATTTCATCCATAGAGCCGAATCTGCTGACCGAGGAAATCATCGACTGGACAGCATCGGGGACCAAATTCCTGCCACATTTCCATATTCCCCTGCAGGTGGGCGACGACCAGATGCTCAAGGCTATGGGAAGGCATTATGACACAGAGCTTTTCGCATCGAGAATAGATTATGTCCGCAAGCGTATGGAAGCTCCGGGGAAGGCGAAGGTGTTCTTCGGGATCGACGTGATAGCCGGGCTTCCGGGCGAGACGGACGAACGTTTCGAGAACAGTTTCCGCTTCCTTGCGGAAAGGATCAGGCCCGCATTCCTGCACATATTTCCATATTCCAGAAGGCCCGGGACAAGGGCATATGACATGCCGGGACAGGTGAGGGACGGCATCAAGACCGAAAGGGTCGCAAGGCTGGAGGAGCTCTGCCGCAGCTTGGAAAGGGAATTCATCGAGGCGAACCGCGGATGCCGCGAGAAGGTGCTTTGGGAGTCTTCGGAGAAAGGCGGCAAGATGTACGGCTATACGGGCAACTACATCAGGCTGGAAAGGCCGTATGACCCGGAGAGGACGGGTATGATAGAGGAAGTGGTGATATGAACAGGGCAAGACTTACTTTTCTCGGAACGGGTACTTCCCAGGGTGTGCCCATTATCGGATGCAGGTGCGAAAAATGCACCAGTACCGACCCCAGGGACAAGCGTTTCAGGTCTTCCGTGCTGGTGGAATACTGCGGGATGACCATCCTGGTCGACGCGGGACCGGACTTCCGCAGCCAGATGATTGCCGCCGGGGTCACACATCTCGACGCCATACTCCTGACACACAACCATAAGGACCATACCGGAGGCCTCGACGACGTCCGCGCGCTGAACTATATCGACCGCAAGGTCGTGCACATCTACTGCGAGGACTACGTCCTGAACTCACTCAAGACTGAATATGCCTACGCGTTCACCAGGGAGAAATATCCCGGGGCACCGGAATGGGCCGTGCACAGGATAGGCACAGAGCCTTTCGTGATTTATCCCATGGACAGGAACCGCGACCTCGTATGGGTGAGGAACGAGGGCTACAGGTATCAGCTGGAAGACGGCAGTCTCGTACCTACGGACTCAGAGCCGGACATCGCCGAGCGTGTCAATGACCCCTGCTTCTCGGGAGGGCAGAAAGGAGCCAAGTGCAACGGGGTGGAAATCATCCCAATAAGGGGATGGCACGACACCCTGCCTGTGCTGGGTTTCCGTTTCGGGGACATAGCGTACCTGACCGATATGAGTTCGCTTCCGGAAGAGGAACTTGCCAAGCTCCGGGGGCTCAGGCACATCACCCTGAACACAGTGGGATACCGTCCTCACCATTCGCATTTCTCTCTGGACCAGGCGCTTGAACTGGCTGACAGGATAGGCGCGGAGAACACCTGGCTGACTCATCTGAGCCACAGCTTCCCCGTGCATGCCCAATTCTGCGAAGAGCTGGACCGCCTGTGCCGCGAAAGGAGCATAAGAAGCCGCGTCCGCCCTGCATGGGACGGACTGGTCATCGGGTGACGTCCTTGTAGGGCGGCACCTTCCCCTCGTCTATCAATTCCCTCAGTATCGACAGATAATCAGGGTCATAACTGCTGCCCGCCAGGCCGAAGACAGGCCTGAGGTCATCCAGGCTGTAGTTCCCCCCAAGGCGCAGGTTGATATGGGTGACCAGGGCCTGTGCCGTACGGCGCCTGCGCGAGTTGCCCGAGCGGCAGACGTCACAGCGTCCGCAGTTACTTGAGGAACTCTGACCGAAGTATTCCAGCAGGAAACGCTGTCGGCATATTCCTTCATCACTGACATATTCCTGCATAGCCTCCGCCCGCGCGTGGTAGTTGCCCTTGAGCATATCCAGCAGTTCGGGATGAAGATTGACGTCTCCCGGCCTGTAGCGCTGGTGGTGCAGGAATATGACGTCGGAGTGGGCTTTCGGGATGTAGGCCAGCACGTGTTCGAGAGACATGCGGTAGAGCAGCTCCCTGAATTGGGGAACGCTGCAGGACAGGGCCGAGGCATAGAACTCCTCATCGATTGCCACACTCTGCGAGAATATGCAGGCGTACTTGCGCATCAGCATATCCAGAAGGCGGGGCATGCGCTCGTCCGGCAGGCCTATGTCGTAGAGGGCGTTCCTGTCGGCGAGTATCCTGACCCTGGTGTCGGTGTCCACATCCCTGGTGTAGCTCCAGTGGTCGGCGCGCTCGAGGTAGGTCAGGGCGTGCAGAACCCGCGACCGTTCAAGCGAAAACTGACTGCAGAAGGCATCCAGGTCGAACTTCAGCGACCTCCCCTCCCCGTCGCCGTACGGTATCCGGAAGAATATGTGCACCTTCTGGTATATGTCATCGAGGAATTCCGGTGACGGGAAGGTGACGTTTTCTATCTGCTTGAGTCTCCTGATGTCCTCCCTGTTCCAAAGCAGAGCCGCATATGAGGGCTTTCCGTCCCTTCCTGCCCTTCCGGCCTCCTGGAAATATGCCTCCGGGGAGTCGGGCAGGTCCAGATGCACCACGAAACGCACGTCCGGCTTGTCTATGCCCATACCGAAAGCATTGGTGCAGACCATCACGCGGGTACGTCCCTCCTTCCAAGCAAGCTGCCTCTCCTCCCTGGTCTCGTGTCCGAGGCCCGCGTGATAGAACGACGAGGATATGCCGGCGTCTGCAAGGAAAGCCGCCACTTCACCGGTCTTGCGGCGGTGCCTCACATAGACGATACCCGAGCCCTGCACTCCCTGGCAAATTGACAGGAGCTGGCCGCGCTTGTCCTCGGTATTTCTGACGACATAGGAGAGATTCGGTCTCTCGAAACCGCTGCGGACCACATTTTTCTCACTGAAGCCCAGGCGGTCCATTATGTCGTCGGCCACTGCAGGCGTGGCGGTTGCGGTAAGGGCGATCACCGGTGCGCCGGTCATTTCGCGTATCTCCCCTATCCTGAGATAGTCAGGACGGAAGTCGTACCCCCACTGGGATATGCAGTGGGCCTCATCGACCACGATGAACGACACGTCCATATGCTGAAGATATGAACGGAAAAGGAAGGTTCCGAGCCTCTCGGGGGAAACGTAGAGGAAACGGCAGTCGCCGTAAGCCGCATTGTTGAGCGCCAGGTCTGCGTCACGACGCCCCATGCCCGCGTGGACGGCAATTGCCTTGATGCCCCTGGCCTGCAGGTTCTGGACCTGGTCTTTCATGAGGGCGATGAGAGGGGTGACGACTATGGACAGGCCGCCCTTCATCATTCCGGGCACCTGGAAGCAGATGGATTTTCCGCCTCCGGTGGGGAGTATGGCCAGGGTGTCGCGACCTTCCATCGCGGAGCGGATCACGTCCATCTGGCTGGGCCTGAACGATTCGTAGCCCCAATATTTCCTGAGTATTCCGAGAGCTTTTTCCTCCATACCGGCGTTTAAAACATTTTAAACTGAATTTCAGTGATTTAGTGGCAGAAAATTTGCAATAATCCATGCATGTATCCTTACAAAATTAGGATAATTTGCGTAATTTTGCGGACGCATTTGAAGAAACAAGTCATAATTTAAAAAATACAGATTCGCTATGCCAAAAATGGATTTAAGCAAGTATGGTATCAAGTCTGTGAAGGAGGTTCTCTACAACCCTTCATATGAGGTGCTTTACAATGAAGAGACTAAGCCTGAGCTTGAGGGCTACGAGAAAGGTCAGGTAACCGAGCTCGGTGCCGTCAACGTGATGACCGGTATCTACACCGGACGTTCTCCTAAGGACAAGTACATCGTGATGGACCAGAACTCAAAGGACACCGTATGGTGGACTTCCGATGAGTACAAGAACGACAACCACCCGCTCTCTGAGAAGAACTGGAAGGTTCTCAAGAAGCTCGCTCTCAAGCAGCTTTCTGGCAAGAGGCTTTTCGTTGTGGATGGTTTCTGCGGCACACACAAGGACACCCGCATGAAGGTACGCTTCATTATGGAGGTCGCTTGGCAGGCACACTTCGTGACCAACATGTTCATCCGTCCTCAGAACCAGGAAGAGTTCGACCAGGAGCCTGATTTCGTGGTTTACTGCGCTGCAAAGGCTAAGGTTGAGAACTATCAGGAGCTCGGCCTCAACTCAGAGACCGCTGTCGCATTCAACGTGACAAGCAAGGAGCAGGTAATCCTCAACACCTGGTACGGCGGTGAGATGAAGAAGGGTATGTTCTCCATGATGAACTACTATCTCCCTCTCAAGGGCATCGCCTCAATGCACTGCTCTGCAAACACCGACATGAACGGCGAGAACACCGCTATCTTCTTCGGTCTTTCAGGAACCGGCAAGACCACCCTTTCAACCGACCCTAAGCGTCTCCTCATCGGTGACGACGAGCACGGCTGGGACAACAAGGGTATCTTCAACTTCGAGGGCGGCTGCTACGCGAAGGTCATCAAACTCGACAAGGAGTCTGAACCGGATATCTACAACGCTATCCGCCGCGACGCTCTCCTCGAGAACGTAACCGTCGACGAGAACGGCAAGATCGACTTCAACGACAAGAGCGTTACCGAGAACACCCGCGTATCTTACCCTATCTACCACATCAACAGCATCGTGCGCCCTAGGTCAGAGGGCCCGGCTGCAAAGCAGGTCATCTTCCTCTCAGCAGATGCATTCGGTGTACTTCCTCCGGTTTCAATCCTCGATCCTGAGCAGACCAAGTACTACTTCCTCTCAGGCTTCACCGCCAAGCTTGCAGGTACCGAGCGAGGCATCACCGAGCCTACTCCTACCTTCTCAGCTTGCTTCGGCCAAGCATTCCTCGAGCTGCACCCTACAAAGTACGCTGAGGAGCTCGTGAAGAAGATGAAGAAGAGCGACGCGAAGGCATACCTCGTGAACACCGGCTGGAACGGTACCGGAAAGCGTATCTCCATCCGTGACACCCGCGGTATCATCGACGCTATCCTCGACGGTTCAATCGACAAGGCTCCTACCAAGGTTATCCCTTACTTCAACTTCACCGTTCCTACAGAGCTCAAGGGCGTTGACACCGGCATCCTCGATCCTCGTGACACCTATGCTGACGCTTCAGAGTGGGAGAAGAAGGCTGTCGACCTCGCCGGCCGCTTCATCAAGAACTTCAAGAAGTACGAAGGCAACAAGGCAGGCAAGGCTCTCGTAAAGGCTGGTCCTCAGCTTTAATCGACTTACCTGCACATAGATATCAGGGTGACCAAATTATTGGTCACCCTGTTTTTTATAATACCGGTGCTGCGGAGAGGAAAGCATCAGCCGCGCTCTGAGAGGAGGCGGTTGAGACCGTCGGCCAGGCGGCGAAGGCCTTCGGAGACGAGGGCTCGCGGAGCGGCGAGGTTAACGCGCATGAAGCCGTCCTTGCCGTACATCGTGCCGTTGTTCACCCAGACTTTTTCGTTCAGGAGGAGGCTCTTCTCAATTTCCACGGAAGGCATGTCCCCAAGCGCGGAACAGTCGAACCACGCGAGATAGGTTCCTTCGAGACGGCAGAGCGGGAATTGCGGAAGCCTTTTCTCAAAGATTTCGGTCATCAGTACATAGTTGCCATGTATGTACCGATTCAGCTGATCGAGCCATTCGGCCCCTTCATCGGTATATGCCGCCCTGAGCGCAAGCTGCCCGAAAGGATTGGTGCCACCGATTTCCATCACGTCAATGGCCCTGGCGATACGGCTGCGCCAGAGAGGGTTGTCACTGATTATATATGCCAGCTTGAGTCCGGCTGCATTGAAAGCCTTGCTATAGGAATTCATTGTGATGCACTCGTGGGAAAGCTGTTCAGAAAGCGAGGCAAAAGGAGTGTAGTGATGGCCAGGCATCACGATTTCGCAGTGGATTTCATCACTCACCAGCTGTACCGAATGGCGACGGCATATCTCTCCCACTTTCAGGAGCTCCTCAGGAGTCCATACCCTGCCCGCAGGGTTGTGAGGATTGCAGAAGAGGAGCAAGGTGCAGGCCGGATCGGAACATATGCGCTCGAAGAGGTCGAAATCGATGGTGTAGCTCCTGTCGGCATATACCAGAGGGCATTCTGCAACCTCGCAGCCGTTGTTCCTGATGGTACGGAAGAAGCAGTTGTAGGCCGGGGTGAAGATGACTACCTTCTCTCCAGGATGGGTCATAGCCCTGATGACTGCTGACATTGCCGGAACGACTCCTGTGGTGAAGAGCAGCCAGGAAGGGTCAATATCAAAGGAATGACGTGATGACAACCAGGAACATACCGCCTCACGGCACTCGGGAGGCACGATGTTGTAGCCATATACAGGATTCAAGGCACGTTCAGCAACAGCATTGCTGATGCAGGGGGCCACCTCGAAATCCATATCGGCAACCCACATCGGAATTACATCGGAGGTATCAACAGCCTCCTCAAAAGGTGGAAGGGCATCCCATTTCACGCAGGCTGAACCCCTCCTGTCAATGACTTTGTCGAAATTGTGAAGCATAACTGTCAGCCGGTACCCTTTCGGCACCGTATGGTTTATTACAATATCATCAGCGGGGACGGCTCTCTCCGGGGCAAAGGCCTCAGATTCACGCTCCCCTTTTCCACTCCCAGGCAATCCAGAGCCTTGAGCGCGCTCTCATACGCCAGTTCCGGGGTATTGTTGTTCTCGCTCATATGACAGAGGAACAGGTTCCTGAGTCCGGGATGCCAGAACTTCATGATTGCAGCCGCACACTCCTCGTTGCTCAGATGCCCGTGGCCCTGGCATATCCTCATCTTCAGTTCGTGGGGATATGGTCCCGAGATGAGCATATCCATATCATAGTTGGATTCAATCACCACTGTGTCCGCCTGCGAAGCAAAGGCGAGAGCCTCCTCGGTCATATGTCCTATATCAGTCATTATCACAAACTTGTGTCCCTCGACACGGATGGCGTAACCTACGGTCTGGGTGGCGTCGTGAGGCACCACGAAATACCTGACCTCAAAGCCGTTCACATCATTCCAGCATCCCTCCTCAAGCACCCTGGTGCATTCCCTGACGGGAGACACTCCGATGAAACGCGCCTGGCTCAGTTCGGAAGTCGTATACACAGGTCTCTTGAGCCGCTTGCAGTATGACCCCAGACTGCGTATATGGTCCATATGGTCGTGGGTAACCAGTATGGACGAGAAGGAATCCAAATCCAGGGCACTGTTCTGGAATATCTTCTTCATCATCCTCAGGCTCACACCGGCATCTATCAGCAGCCCCCTGCTGTCGGTGCCCAGATAATAGCAGTTGCCCGCGCTGCCGCTTGAAAGGCTCATGAAACGTACCATCCTATCCCTCCAGAACTCCTTCCACAAGTTTGCGCAGGCTTGTACCCACCTGATAGTAGAGGGCATTGATGCCCAGACTGCGCGCCACATCCACATTCTCCACGGAATCATCCACGAACAGAATCCGCGACACCTCCGTCCCAAGCTGGGCGAGCATAGAGTTGTAAATCCTTGGATCCGGCTTGAGCAGTTTCATGTGCGAGGACACGAACTCCCTGTAAAACAGATGCTTCCAGTCCACCCCGCAGGATTCCAGCACGTCGTGGCTCCTCCCCATGGATATGTCATTGTTGTTGGTCAGCAGGCAAAGCCTGTAACGGCTGCCCAATTCATTGAGCAGCGCCGCCTTGTCCGGATCCATTCCGGTAAGGAAAGAATACATGCACCTGTCCACGTCAGCCGGGGTGCAGCCCGGCCTGGAATCCTTGAGCACCTCCGCCCTGAATGCGTCAGGACTGAGTATGCCTTCCTCAAGGTCAGAGTATATGCCCCTCTGATGGCAGGGGTCGAGCAGTTCGCTGATTTTCGTATATCCGAGCAGACTGATGAAATGTTCCTTGCACACTTCCATGTCAAGGTCAATCAGCACGCCGCCCAGATCGAACACTATGGTATCAATCATTTTCTTCAACGCAATATTTCTTTATTACTCCGTAGGCCTCAGCCACACCAAGTTCACCGGCGACAGAAAGGTCTATGCAGCCCTTCTCCTTGTCTTTCAGGTAGATCTGCACAAGTCCCCTGTTGTAATAGGCATCTCCCATCGCCGGATAGAGGCGTATCGCCTCGGTATAGCTGCCTATGGATTCCACAAGCCTCGATGAGAGGCAGTAAAGGTTGCCCAGGTCATAGTGCACATAAGGGGAATCCCCGAAAATGCGGGCTGACTCCTCCATGTCCGCTATCGCTTCGGAGTAGTCGTAGGTTCTGGTCACCTGGTCCTTGACCCTCGCCCTTGCCGCGCCCTTGTCATCCATGCTCAGGGTCTGGACATTCGACTCCATGGAAGCTATGAAGTCAATCATATCCGCACGGAGCACAGCCCTGTTCATCAGGTAAAAGGCATCGTACATCTTTTCATACCGGTCGTGTTTCTCCGCATCCACGGCCTGGCCGTATTGCTCCATGGCATTGCTGTACCTTCTGGAAGAAACGTCGTCCAGGGCCTTCAGAAAGGCCGTCCTGGCCTCATCCAAGGTTCCGACAGAAGACAAGGCACCCGAGGACTGGGAATAGCCGGCAGCGTAGAGCGTGGTGTCCCTGTCAGACACGGACACCGGCACAGGCAGGTCGTCCATAAACTTGTCGATGAGAGCATTCTCATACCTCCTGGTGAGGGCATAGCTGGCATTGCCCTTCTCCCTCGAAAGCACGAAACGGTAGAGAGGCTTGAGCTTTATGTCTATGTCCCTGTGCTGGAGCAGTTCGTCGTCGAAATCCTTCTTGGCGAAATCCGCATCCAGGGCCAGCAGGGAGCTGTATTTCCTGGTGGTGTCGGCGAATGAGCCCTCGGCGGAAGCATTCGCGTCCCTGTACTCCTGAACCTTGCGTCGGGCGGTCTCGTAATCCTGTCGCGATTCCCTGGTCATGCCCAGCATGCTCTCCACATAGGAACGGTTCTGATAAGCCTTGGCGAAGTCAGGATAAAGTTCGATGGCCATATCATAATCCTCCAGGGCGTCCCTCCATCTCTCCATCTCAATGAAGAACGAAGCCCGGTTGAAATATGCCAGCACATTCCGGGGATTGATGTTTATGACCCTGTCCATATCGGAAAGCGCCGATTCGTAGTCCCCGAGCTGGGCGCTGATGAGACTCCTGTTGTAGAGGGTGAGGGCATTGCCCGGCTCATACGCCAGCACCTTGTCCAGATCCGCCATCGCCCGGCGGAAATCATGCATCTCGAAGAGAAGCAGGGCACGGTTGAAATATGCCAGCGTGTTGGTGGTGTCAAGCTCCACCGCCTTGTCCATATCCCTGAGAGCCAGGGAGTCAGCACCACGGGCGGCGTACAGTTTGCCTCTTCTTATGTAACCCTCCGGCTCATAACGGTCAAGCTCGATCGCCTTGTCATAGTCCTTGAGGGCCATGGTGGTGTCACTGAGGAAGAGATGGCAGGCTCCCCGGTTCAGATAAGCCGACGGATCCTTGGGCTGACGCCTGATGTACCAGTCGAAATCCTCGAGCGCCTTGTCGAACTGCTGCGCCAGGAAATAGGTAACCCCGCGGCTGTAGTATATGCCTTCGTAGCCCGGACGGAGCATAATGGCGGTGTCATAATCCTCGAGGGCCTTGTCATATTCCCCGAACTGGCTCTCTGTGATGGCTCGGTAGTGATAGCCCGAAGTGAAGACGGGATTGAGCCTTACGGTCGTATTGAAATCCTTGCGCGCCCCGCGTATGTCGCCGAGATTGTACTTGGCTATGCCCCTGAAGAAGTAGGTCAGGTGGTCCGTCGTGTCGAGGCTGGCAAGTATGTTGAAATTCTCGATTGACGCGGCATACTTTCCATCTGCAAGTGCCTGGCGCCCACGATAATAGAACACATCCCTGTCATACTGGCCGAAGGCGCGGCAGGACACGGACACAAGCGCAAGGACTAAGAATAGCTTCAGGACTGTATGCCTCATTGGCTTAAAATTGAATCTTACAAATGTAGCAATTTTTCAAATAGCATACCACAAGGAAGTTTCATTAATAATGCGTATCTTTGGAGTTCCATATCCAAACGAAACTGTTCTGAAACAGAGACCGCTCATATGCCACATTGTCCTGCCTGTCATATTCCTGACCTGCAGCGTGGAGGCATATTCACAGAGAATCATCCGGGCCGGCAGCGAGATTACGCACGAACTTGTGGACGAGGAGGGTCTGAAGAGCCGGCTGGAATTCCTGACGGACAGCATATGCGGGGGAAGGGAAAGCGGAAGCAGCGGAAACGTGGAGGCCGGGATGTGGATAGCCAGGCAGTTCCGCAGTCTGGGGATGCTGCCTTTCGGGGAAAGTTACTTCCGCAGCTTCAGGGCAGGAAACGGAGCCATATGCCGGAACGTATGCGGTTTTCTTCCCGCGGCGGGGAAGGCGGAAGGCAAGAGATACATGATAGTCGCCGCACATTATGACGGTTACGGCATTCTTGACGGGAACATGTATCCCGGAGCGGACAGCAACGCGTCGGGAGTGGTGGCGATGCTCGGCGTGGGGAAGATGGTCTCGGCGATGATGAGCTACGGCAAGGCCTACAGGCAGAACATCATATTCGTGGCACTGGATGCCAAAAACCTGAATATGGCAGGGGCTGAAGAGCTCTGGAAAGCATTGAAGGAAGGCATTTTGCGTGACCCTCAGAACGGCAGGGCCATACGTCCTTCCGACATTTCCCTGATGGTGAACATAGACCAGGTGGGAAGCAGCCTGAGCCCTATCCGCGAAGGCAGGGAGGATTATCTGATACTCCTGACCGACGGCGCGCAGGACTTTTACAGAGGCTCCCTGAAATATGCCTCGACGCGCTACTCCATCCCAATGGACCTTGGTTTCGACTATTATGGAAGCCGCTCCTTCACCGACATGTTCTACCGCAGGGTGAGCGAGCAGAAGGTATTCCTTGAAAACGGGGTGAACGCGGTGATGTTTACCTCCGGCATAACGATGAACAACAACAAGACCCGGGACACGGTCTCCACCCTCGACCTGAGCCTGCTCAAGCGAAGGATATGGCTGATGTTCCACTGGCTGGAAAGAGTGATCTGACGGCCACAAGACCATATACGCAAGATGAGACAATTCTGGAAAATACTCAAGAGATATGTCGCGCCCTACGGAAAGTACCTCTGGGGCTCGGTGGCTATGAACATGCTGTCCGCCATTTTCAACATCTTCTCCTTCTCCCTGATCATCCCTATGCTGAACATTCTGTTCAGGATAAACGACACCGATTACATGTATATGCCGATGGATCAGGCGCAGGGGATGATGGAGAAGAT
Source organism: Bacteroidales bacterium (assembly GCA_016295455.1). Lineage (GTDB taxonomy): Bacteria > Bacteroidota > Bacteroidia > Bacteroidales > UBA932 > Cryptobacteroides. The sequence continues at coordinate 15,309 of JAEDLE010000007.1, read as the reverse complement.
CGACGCCCTGGCAAACAACGCCAACTGGATGATCAGCTGCTTCATAGAGCAGCACGGGGCGTCCATGACCCTGCTCCTGCTCTGCGCTTTCCTGTCCGTCACCACCCTCATCAAGACGGCCTGCTATTTCGGCGCCGCGGCGGTGATGGTGCCCATCAGGACAGGAGTCGTGAAAGACCTCAGGATGCAGCTCTACGACAAGATACTCGGCCTGCCTCTGGGATATTTCTCCCAGGAGAGGAAGGGAGACCTGATAGCCAGGATGAGCGGTGACGTGAACGAAGTCGAGTTCTCCATCATCAGCGTGCTGGAGATGCTCATAAAGAACCCAATACTCATAGTCTGCTACTTCTCGGTGCTGCTCTTCATAAGCTGGGAGCTGACCCTGTTCACAATACTCGTGGTGCCGCTGCTCGGCTGGTTTATGGGAGTGATAGGCAAGACCCTCAAGAGGAGTTCGCTGGAGGCGCAGGAACTCTGGAGCGACACTATGTCGCAGGTGGAGGAAACCCTGGGGGGCCTGCGCGTGATCAAGGCTTTCATAGCCGAAGGCACCATGTCCAGGCGCTTCGACAGGGTGACCGGCGACCTGAGGCGAAAGACCGGCAGGGTCTCCACACGCCAGGCACTCGCCCACCCGATGAGCGAATTCCTGGGCACCGTACTGATAGCCATAGTGTTATGGTTCGGAGGCACACTGATAATCAGCGACAACGCCCCGCTCTCGGCATCGACCTTCATCTATTATATGGTCATACTCTACAGCATACTCAACCCCATCAAGGACTTCTCCAAGGCGGGATACAGCATCCCCAAAGGCATGGCTTCGATGGAGAGGATAGACAAGATACTCAACGCCGAAAATCCCATCACCGACAAAGCCGGGGCAGTTGACGCCGAAGGTTTCAGCGACAGCATTTGCTTCGAGAATGTGGACTTCAGCTATGACCCTTCCAAGCCTGTGCTCAAGGGCATAGACCTGAAGATCGAAAAGGGCCGGAGCGTGGCGATAGTCGGTGAATCCGGAGCCGGAAAATCCACGCTGGTGGATCTCATCCCGAGATTCTACGACGTGACCGGAGGAAGGATAAGCCTGGACGGAAAGGACCTCAGGGACCTCACCATGAAGAGCATACGCGGGCTCATAGGCTATGTGAACCAGGAGCCTATACTGTTCAACGACACCATATTCAACAACATAGCCTTCGGCACCAAGGGCGCGACGATGGAACAGGTCGTGGCCGCCGCGAAGATTGCGAACGCCCACGAATTCATAATGGAAAAGGAGGAGGGTTATATGACCAATATCGGAGACCGCGGAATGAAGCTCTCCGGAGGCCAGCGCCAGCGTCTTTCCATAGCCAGGGCCATACTCAAGAACCCACCTATACTCATACTCGACGAGGCAACGGCATCCCTTGACACCGAATCCGAAAGGCTGGTGCAGGAAGCCCTGGACAGGCTGATGTCATCCAGGACCACCATAGCCATAGCCCACAGGCTTTCGACCATCAAGAACTCCGACGAAATCATCGTGATGCAGGAAGGCAGGATAGTCGAAAGAGGCCGTCACGACGAGCTTGTCAATAAGAACGGCTACTACAAGAAACTCGAAGACATGCAGAGCCTCTGACATTTCCGGAATATGGCGACACGACTCTCACGAATCATACCGGCCCTGATCCTGGGGCTCTCCCTTGCGGCAACGCCCTGCGCGGCGCAGAGCACCCTGCTCAGGGAATTCCGCGACTGCTGCGACTCGCTTTCCGTCCTTGTGCGTGAACGTACCGGGGTGGAGGTGAAACTCAAGCTCAAGAGCGTGAACCGCAGGGAGAACAACATTGACTTCAACTTCACCCAGACCCTCGGGGACATACCGTGGATGAGCGCTGACGTGGAGTGGTTCAGGGAAACTCTTGAGGATTTCTTCCCGGAAAAACTTTCAGGCTGCAAGGTCGGGAGGCTGCTGGCCAACGGAACGGGCATCAGTTCCTTCGTGCTCCCTCCTCTCCACAATGACGGCAGGGCCCACTCCTCAAACTTCAGCAAGATGCCTCCCGCAGGCACGCCACTGGTAAGAGGTACCGATGCCAAGAAATACAGTAAAGGCCTGAGCGGCAGACATTTAGCCATATGGCAAAGCCACGGCCGCTACTACGAAGCCTCCGAGTCCCGCTGGGAATGGCAGAGAGCCAGGAACTTCATGACCGTCGAGGACATGTTCACCCAGAGTTTCGTGCTCCCCTACCTAATTCCGATGCTTGAGAATGCCGGAGCATACGTGCTCGACCCAAGGGAAAGGGACATACAGCGGCACGAGGCAGTCGTGGACAACGACGCCGCATTCAGCGGAGAACGCAGCGGAATGACCAGAAGATCAGGTGAATATGCCGAATCGGGCAATTGGTCCGATGCCGGGACAGGCTTCGCTGACGCGAAAAGGCAATACGTGCTGAACGAGAACCCCTTCACCATGGGCAGCGCCCGCAAATGCAGGGTAAGGGGAAGCGGGGAGCCGCTCTGCAGCGCAAGATGGACACCGGATATAACCGAGGCGGGACGCTATGCCGTGTACATCTCTTACAAGACGCTCGAGAACAGCACCTGCGCAGCACATTACACGGTCAGGCATATGGCGGGAGAGACCTCTTTCTCCGTGAATCAGACCATGGGCGGCGGCACCTGGATATATCTGGGAACCTTCGACTTCGCCCCGGACTCGGGCAACTGCGTCATACTGGACAACGGAGTGCCTGAAGGAGGGATACACAGCAAAGGCGAGGTGGTGACGGCGGACGCGGTCCGTTTCGGAGGCGGTATGGGCAAGATCGCACGCGGGAACGGAAGCACGCCTGACAACATCTGGGCGACATCCGGGCTGCCGGCATATGCTGAAGGCGCACTTTACTCGATGCAGTGGGCGGGAGTGGACAGCACCATCACCCGAAAGCACGACAACGACTACACCAATGACTTCGCGGACCGCGGTCCCTGGGTGGCCATGATGAGCGGTGGCTCGTCTGTGAACCCCAAGACCGAGGGAAAACGCATTCCGATAGACCTCTGCCTGGCCTTCCACTCAGATGCCGGCACCCATCCCAACGACTCGCTGGTGGGGACGCTGGGCATCTATACCCTCAAGAACGAAGGCAGCCGCCGCTTCCCCGACGGCGGGGACAGGTCCAGCAGCAGGACGCTCAGCCACTATGTCCAGAGCCAGGTAGTCGGAGACATACACAGCCTTCACGAAGGGCTCTGGCCGCGACGGGAGACCTCCGACCGCTCATACAGCGAAAGCAGGACCCCTGATGTCCCGGCCATGATACTCGAGCTGCTCTCCCACCAGAATTTCGCCGACATGAAATACGGCCACGACCCCGAGTTCAAGTTCAACGTGAGCCGCGCCGTCTACAAGGGCGTACTCAAATTCCTGAGCGACAGATACGGCGTTCCGTATATGGTGCAGCCGCTCCCGGTAAAGGACTTCTCCGCGACCGTACTGCAGTCAGGCAAGGTAAGGCTATGCTGGAAGGCCACCGCGGACAGCCTCGAGCCCACAGCGGTTCCGGAAGGGTTCATCATCCAGACCAGAGTGGACGACGGAGTTTTCGACTCCGGCCGTCCCGCAGAGGCCATGGAAATGGACGGGGAATACAGCTGCTTCATTCCGATTGAAGCGGGGCACATTTACAGCTTCCGTGTAATAGCAGAGAACGAAGGAGGCCGCAGCTTCCCATCAGAAACCCTTGCCGCAGGCATGCCGGCAGGCTGCGAGTTCAAGAAGAACATCCTGATAGTCAATAATTTCACCCGCGTCGCTCCGCCTGCGTGGTTCGACACTCCGGAATATGCCGGGTTCAATACCGCCCTCGATGCGGGCGTGCCTTGCATAAGGGACATAAGCTATATAGGAGAGATGTACCAGTTCAGGCGAGACTTGCCTTGGGAGGACGATGACAATCCCGGCTTCGGGGCATCCCACACCGACAAGGCCGGAATCCAACCGGCAGGAAACAGTTTCGACTACCCTTACCTCCACGGCAAGGCGGTGCTCGCATCCGGAAGAGCCTTCAGTTCAGCCAGCAGGGAGGCCTTCCTGAGGGACAGCACCCTGGAGGCGGGACACCTGACCATAGACCTGATATGCGGAAAGCAGGTCACCACCCCGGGTTCCACGGAACCGCTGCGCTTCAGCATATTCCCGGAAGGGATGCGCAAGGCGCTGAAGCGTTTCAGTTCAAGGGGCGGAAATCTGCTGGTGTCCGGGGCGAACATAGGCACGGACCTTTGGGACAGGGTGTATCCCGTAGAGCCTGACAGCCTGTATCAGGCTGAGGGTCGGCGTTTTGCAGAGCAGGTGCTGGGTTTCACCAGGGTTACGGACCAGGCCTGCAACAACGGCACGGTAAAGGCTGCAGGTTCGGAAGAATTGTCCGGAATCCCTGATATCCTGCGCTACCGCGACACCATGAACGAGGAAGCCTACTGGGTCGGGAACCCTGACGGAATCAAGCCTTCCGACTCCCGCGGCGGCATATTCCTCAGATATGCGGACACGGACATCAGCGCCGGCATATGGTCCCGCCGCAGGGGCTACAATACCGTCTGTCTGGGATTTCCGCTCGAAACGATCTGCAGCGTGGAGGACCTGAACGCGCTGATGAAGGCAAGCCTCGATTTCCTGGAAGGACAGGATTGATAAAAAGCCGCGGAGGCTTTTCTTTCCCGTTTATTTGTCGTAAATTGCCGCGACTGCTCCTTGTCGGGAGCAGATTCCACTTATACTATCTAAATTCTGAATAATGAAACTACTGAGAATCACAGTTGCGGCACTTGCCACAGCCCTCTGCGCACTCAACATGCAGGCGCAGTCCATCTCCGAAGAATTCGACAGCATCTACGACCCGGCCGCAAAGATGGTCAGGGAAAACGCTAACCTGATGTACAGAGGCACCGTAACCCCGGTTTGGCAGGATGCGGACAGTTTCGTGTATGTGACCAACGAGGAAAGCGGAAAGAAGTACTACGAGGTGCGCGTATCCGACCGCAGCAGGAAGGAAATCAGCGAAGAATATTTCAAGGCAAAGTCCGCAAGAGAGGAAAGACAGCGCCCTGAAGGATGGCGCAGGCCTGAGCTCAGGGCCCTCCCTTCACCTGACGGAAAACACGAAATCGTGTTCAGGGACAACAACATATGGGTTCGCGAGAGCGGCGCTGAGGGCAACGGCACCCAGCTCAGCTTCGACGGAACCGACAACGACAGCTACACTCTCGCCTTCTGGTCACCGGACTCCAGGAAGATCGCTGCCTACAGGAGAGAGGTCATGAAGGAGCGCCAGATACTCCTGAGAATGTCCCGTCCGGAGACTCAGGTGCAGCCCGAGTACAGGTGGCTCGACTACGCCAAGCCGGGCGACGCCCTTCCGCAGTCCGCTCCAGCCCTCTTCGACATAGAGAAAGGCAGGATAGAGTTCGACACGGCGGCATATCCGGACCAGTATGAGCTCAGCCACGGAGCCTGGTCATCTGACTCGAAGTATTTCACCTTCGAGTACAACAAGAGAGGACACCAGCTCTACCAGCTCGTCGCAGTCGATGCCCAGACCGGAGAGAACAGGGTGCTCGCCGAGGAGAAGACCGACACCTTCGTGTATTACAATGACATCTACCGTTACTATTTCGATGACGGCAAGACCATACTTTGGACCTCGGAGAGGGACGACTGGAGACATCTCTACATGATAGACGCCACCGACGGCAGCATAAGACAGGTCACCAAGGGCCCTTGGAACGTCAGGGAGGTGCAGCACGTGGACGAGGAAGCAGGTACCGTGCTGATGTATGTCAACGGCTACGGCACCAACAGGGGCGAGGACCCTTACAACAAGCATCTCGTGAGCCTTGACCTCAAGAGCGGCAGGATCACCGACCTCACCCCTGAGAACGCGAACCATAGCGTCAGTTTCAACTCCGACTGGAGCTGCTTCGTGGACAACTATTCAAGACCTGACCTTCCTGGCACCGCAGTGCTGCGTTCAAGCGCTGACGGTTCAAAGATAATGGACATCCAGAAGACCGACATCAGCAAGCTCCTCGAGAAGGGATTCACCATGCCTGCAGTGTTCAGCGCGAAGGGCAGGGACGGCAAGACCGACATCTGGGGAACCATATTCTTCCCTTACAACTACGACAAGAACAAGAAGTACCCTGTCGTCGAGTACATCTACGCCGGACCTCACGACAGCCATGTGGTGAAGGACTTCTCCGTATACACCAGGAACGCGCAGCTCCAGGAACTCGGCTTCATCGTGGTCACCATAGACGGTATGGGAACTGACAACCGTTCCAAGTCCTTCCAGGACGTATGCTACCGCAACCTCAAGGATGCCGGTTTCCCTGACAGGATACTCTGGATGCAGGCTGCTGCAAAGAAGTACAAGAGCCTTGACCTGAGCAATGTCGGCATATACGGATATTCCGCCGGCGGACAGAACACCCTCGCGGCACTGCTCTTCCATCCTGAGTTCTACAAGGTCGGTGTCGCCCTCTGCGGCTGCCACGACAACAGGATGGACAAGATCTGGTGGAACGAGCAGTGGATGGGCTACCCTATCGGTCCTTGGTACGGCGAGAACTCGAATGTGGACAACGCCTGGAGACTCGAAGGCAAGCTCTTCATAATCAACGGCGAGATCGACGACAACGTGGATCCGGCGTCCTCACTTCAGGTTGCATCGGAGCTCATCAAGCACAACAAGCACTTCGAGCAGCTCTATCTCCCGGGCTTCACCCATAACCTCGGAAGCGAGTACATCACCAAGACCATGTTCGAGTTCTTCTACCGCAACATCAAGAAAAGCCAGAAATAATTTGCATACCGGATTAATTTGACTACATTTGTCACATTATGAGAACAAACCTTTCACACGTCCATCATCTTCACCACATCTCAAGGATATGGTAGGTTGACGTGTGCATATGGACATATGAATACTGGGGCTTACCACGGAGACGTCGGTAAGCCTTTTTTTGCCTCTTCCCCCGGGCATTCCTCCTGAAAAAAATGACCGGAGCGAAAGGCGGGACAACAAAACGGACTCGACATAATGATCAGAATTGCAATCCAGTCGAAAGGCAGGCTGAACGAGGAAAGCACAGCCCTGCTTCAGGAAATCGGAATCGGAATCGACGATTCAAAGAGGAAATTCCTCTCGAAAGTGCCCAACTTCCCCATGGAGGTGCTCTACCTCAGGGATGACGACATACCTCAGGTGGTGTCCTGCGGGACAGCTTCCCTGGGCATAGTTGGCGAGAACGAAGTCGCTGAGAAAGGCCTTGACGTGAGGGTTGTGAAGAAACTCGGATTCGGAGGCTGCAGGATATCCCTCGCCATCCCGAAGGACAGCCCATATGAAGGACCGCAGTGGTTCAACGGCAAGAGGATAGCGACCTCCTACCCGCGCATACTCAAGCAATACCTTGACAGCCAGGGCATAAAGGCAGAAATAGAGATAATCACAGGTTCGGTCGAGGTGGCACCGGCGGCAGGCATCTCCGACGCCATATTCGACATAGTTTCATCCGGCGGCACCCTGGTCTCCAACGGCCTGAAGGAAGTCGAGAAGGTCTTCTTCTCCGAAGCCGTGCTCATCGCCTACCCCAATCTCTCCGCCGAAGACGAGCAGATGCTCCAGACCATGCTCTTCCGCATCGATTCGGCCATCTACAGCAGGGACAAGAAATACATACTGATGAACCTCCCGAAAGAATCGGTCGAGGCCGCCACAAAGATACTCCCGGCCATGCGCAGCCCTACCGTCATGCCCCTCGCGGCTGAAGGATGGTGCGCGATGCACTCCGTGGTCGAAGAGGACGGAATATGGGACAAAATCCTGCAGCTCAAGGCCATAGGAGCCGAAGGCATACTCGTGCTGAACATAGACAAGATCATTCCTTAAGAATATGGAAACGTACATCAGACCAGAAAGATCCCTCTGGGCGGAACTCTGCCGCAGGCCATCCTCCCGCAACCCCCTGGTGGAGGAAAGGGTGAAGGCAATCATTGAAAGGGTAAGGACTGGAGGCGATGCCCAGCTGCAGAAACTTTCCGAGGAGATAGACGGAAGAAAAATTGAAAAGCTGGCATTGGGCGCTGAAGATTTCGCCGAGGCGGAAGCCGCCGTGAGCCCCCAGGTCAAGGAAGCCATAGCCGTCGCGGCGGCCAACATAAAGGCCTTCCACCTGGCGCAGAAGTCCGGGGCCATCGAGGTCGAGACCTGTCCTGGAGTGAGATGCATCCAGAAACCCGTACCCATAGGAAAGGTCGGGCTCTACATCCCCGGAGGCACCGCTCCCCTCTTCTCCACCGTTCTGATGCTTGCCATCCCGGCTGGACTGGCCGGCTGCCGCGAAGTGGTGCTCTGCACCCCGGCCGGAAAGAACGGGAAAGTTTCCCCTGAAGTGCTCTACGCCGCGCATTGGTGCGGAATCGGGAAGGTATATGCCACCGGAGGCGCCCAGGCGATTGCCGCCATGGCCTACGGCACCGAGACCATCCCGAAGGTGGACAAGATCTTCGGTCCGGGCAACCAGTACGTAACCTGCGCGAAGCAGCTCCTTTCAAGGGACAGCGTCGCCATAGACATGCCTGCAGGACCTTCCGAGGTGATGGTCATAGCCGACGCTGACGCCGACCCGCGTTTCGTGGCGGCGGACCTGCTCTCCCAGGCGGAACACGGCAGGGATAGCCAGGTGATGCTGGTGTGCAACGACCCCGACCTGGCGGTAAAGGTCGGGAACGAGCTGAAAAGGCAGGCAGGGGCCACCGACAGGTCGGAACTCGCGACCGAAGCCCTGGAGAAAAGCCGCTGCATCGTCTTCGACGAGACCGGGGACATGGTGGAATTCGCGGAGTGCTACGCCCCTGAACACCTGATAATCAACACCGCAAATCCTTGGGCCATATGCTCCTGCATAACTGCTGCCGGCAGCGTATTCATAGGAAGATACACCCCGGAAAGCGCTGGTGACTACGCCTCCGGAACCAACCACACCCTCCCCACCTGCGGTTGGGCGCGCTCCTACAGCGGCGTAAACATGGACAGTTTCACCAGGAAGATGACCATACAGGAAATCAGTCGCGAGGGCCTCGAGGGACTTGCGCCCACCATCATAAGCATGGCCGATGCGGAAGGGCTGCGGGCACATGCCGACGCGGTCAGGATAAGACTGGGAATGAAAGACTGAAACGGACAGAACACAATGGATATGAAAACGGACATCACCAGGCTCGTCAGGGCCAACATCAGAGAGCTCAGCCCATATTCGACCGCCCGGGACGAATATCAGGGCAGCCTCGGCGTCTTTCTTGACGCAAACGAGAACCCATATGAGAACGGATACAACCGCTACCCTGATCCGCGACAGACGAAAATCAGGGAACGGCTCTCCGAAATCAAGGGCATGCCGGTGGAGAACATCTTCACCGCAAACGGCAGCGACGAAGCCATAGACCTGCTGATGAGGATATTCTGCACCCCGGGCAAGGCCAACATCGTCGCCATATCCCCGAGCTACGGAATGTACGGAGTGTCGGCTGCAATCAACGACGTCCAGCTGCGCGAAGTGCCTCTGCGTGAGGACTTCAGCCTCGATGCGGACAGCGTGCTCGCCGCCTGCGACTCCCAGACCCGCCTGGTTTTCCTCTGCAGCCCCAACAACCCTTCCGGCAACGCCCTCGACAGGAGCGCCATGCTCAGGATAATCCGCGAATCCGGCTGCATGGTCGTGATCGACGAGGCCTACGCCGACTTCAGCTCGCAGGGCAGCCTACGCTCGCTTGTAAAGGAATATGCCAACCTGGTGGTGCTGCAGACCCTTTCCAAGGCCTGGGGTCTCGCCGCCCTGAGACTGGGAATCGCCTTCGCAGACAGCAGCGTGGTGAAACTGATGGGCATGGTGAAATACCCGTACAACATCTCCAAGGCCAGCCAGGAAGCCGTACTGAAAGCCCTGGAGCAGCCTGTGGACGGGCAGGTGAAGGTCATAGTCGAGGAGAGAGGCAGGCTCGCAGGCGTCATATCCGCGATGGATTTCGTGATGAAAGTCTGGCCGAGCGATGCCAACTTCCTGCTGGTCAAGGTGGAAGATGCTGACAGACTGTATGAGTTCCTCATAGGCGAAGGCATAATAGTAAGGAACAGGAACAGGGTGAGGAGCTGCGCGGGCTGTCTCAGGATGACGGTCGGAAGGCCGGAAGAGAATGACGCCCTCATCGCAGCCCTGGAAAAATATTCAAAACAAAGGAAAGGATGAAGAAGGCATTGTTCATTGACCGCGACGGCACCATAATCAGGGAGCCGGATGACGAGCAGATTGACTCGCTGGAAAAGCTCGAATTCGTGCCGGGAGCAATCGGAGCTCTCAGCAGCCTGGCCAAGCTGGATTTCGTTCTGGTGATGGTCAGCAACCAGGACGGGCTCGGGACGCCATCATTCCCGGAAGAAGATTTCCATCCTGCCCACAACAAGATGCTCAAGACCCTCGAAGGAGAGGGCGTGGTGTTCGATGAAATCCTGATAGACAGGAGTTTTCCCCAGGACAACGCCCCTACCAGGAAGCCCCGTACCGGACTGCTCACGGCATATATGGACGGCAGCTATGACCTCGCCGCCAGTTTCGTGATCGGAGACAGGGAGAGCGATATGGAACTTGCCCGCAACCTCGGGGCGACAGGCCTGAAACTGGGAGAACTCAGCTGGGCGGAGATTGCGGCCAGAGTCAGGGCCAGCGAGCGCAGATGCACGGTCTCCAGAAAGACAGCGGAAACGGACATAAGCATATGCGTGGACCTGGACGGAGGCCTGGAGTCATTTTCGGACACGGGACTCAAATTCTTCGACCATATGCTGGACCAGCTGCCGCATCACGGAGGCATATCCCTTCAGGTCAGGTGCAAGGGAGACCTTGAGGTGGATGAGCACCATACCGTCGAAGACGTGGGCATAGCCCTGGGCGAGGCTTTGAGGACGGCACTCGGGGACAAGAGAGGCATAGACCGCTATGGCTTCGCGCTGCCTATGGACGAGAGCCGCGCAATGGTGCTGCTGGACCTGGGAGGCCGCAGCGAACTGGTCTGGGACGTGCATTTCACCCGTGAATATGTCGGGGACGTGCCGACGGAGATGTTCCGCCACTTCTTCAAGTCGATGAGCGACGCGATGAAGGCCAACCTCTACGTGAAGGCAGAAGGAGAAAACAACCATCATATTGCGGAGGCGGTGTTCAAGGCCTTCGCCAGGACACTCAGGCAGGCGGTCAGGAGAGATGTCTTCAAGGGTGAACTTCCATCAAGCAAGGGATTGTTATGACAGCTATCATAGACTACGATGCGGGCAACATACGTTCGGTATGCAACGCCCTGGACAGACTGGGAGCGGAATACAGCCTCACCGCGGACCCTCAGGTCATCTTGAAGGCTGACAGGGTGATACTTCCGGGGGTCGGGAACGCCGCCCGCGCTATGGAATCGCTCAGGGAGAAAGGTCTCTGCGGACTCATACGCAGCCTGCGCAAGCCCGTCCTGGGCATTTGCGTGGGGATGCAGATAATGTGTCTGGACTCCGAAGAGGACGGTGCCGAATGCCTCGGCATATTCGACACTCACGTGAGGCGTTTCGGGGCTATGAAGGACGCGAAGGTGCCCCATATGGGCTGGAACAGCATAGGGAACACCGAGAGCAAGCTGCTCAAGAGCCTTCCGAAAGGCAGCAGCGTCTATTTCGTGCACTCCTACTACCCGGAGCTCTGCACCGACACAGTCGCGACCTGCCGCCACGGGGACAAGCTCTTCAGCGCGGCCCTCAAATACGAGAACTTCTACGGCACGCAGTTCCACCCGGAAAAAAGCGGCGGCTGCGGCGAAACCATACTCAGAAATTTCCTCAGCCTATGACAGACATATTGCCGGCAATAGACCTCATCGACGGTCGTTGCGTACGCCTGACCAAGGGCGACTACGGACAGAAGAAGGTATATGACGCCTCCCCTGTGGATATGGCGAAACGTTACGCGGACTGCGGGGTGAGACGCATACATCTGGTAGACCTGGACGGGGCGAAGATTTCCGCACCGGTCAACCTACGCACCCTTGAGAGGATTGCAGACAGCGTGGACGTGGAACTGGAATGGGGCGGAGGCATAGCCTCGGAAGAGAACCTCTCGTCCGTGTTCTCCGCAGGAGCGGACAAGGCCATCATAGGCAGCGTGGCAGCACTTCGTCCGGAGCTATTCAGCCAGTGGCTGGACAGATGGGGAGAGAAACTGATCCTGGGAGCTGACCTGCGGGACGGAAAAGTCGCGGTGAAAGGCTGGCAGGAAGAAGCATCCACCCCCCTTGCCCTTCTGCTGGAACGGTTCATCCCACTCGGTCTCCGGGAATGCATATGCACCGACATCAGCCGGGACGGAATGCTGGAAGGCCCTTCCTTCGGGCTCTACAGGGAACTTGGTGACACTTATCCGGGCATCGGATTCACCGCCAGCGGAGGCATATCCTCAATGGCCGACATAGAAAAGCTGAATGAGATGGGCGTACCCAGAGCCATAGTCGGGAAGGCCATATACGAGAATCGTATCACATTGAAAGACATATCATCATGGTTGCAAAACGCATAATCCCCTGCCTCGACGTCAAGGACGGCCAGGTAGTGAAAGGCATCAATTTCGAGGGCCTGAGGGAGGTAGGAGACGCGGTTGAGATGGGTGCCGCCTACAGCGCACAGGGTGCGGACGAACTAGTCTATCTGGACATCAGCGCAACTCAGGAAGGACGCAGGACCTTCGTGGAACTGGTGGGCAGGATAGCCGCCAGGATCAACATCCCCTTCACCGTGGGCGGAGGCATATCCTCGCTGGAGGATGCTGCAAGGTTGCTGGATGCGGGAGCGGACAAGATTTCCATCAACAGCGCAGCCATCGCCGACCCGGAACTCATAGGCAGGATAGCAGGGAAATACGGAAACCAGTTCGTGGTAGTCGCAATTGACGCAAAGCAGGTGGACGGCAGATGGATGGCCACCACACACGGAGGCAAAAGACTGACCGACAGAGAGTTGTTCAGCTGGGCCAAAGAAGCCGAGGACAGGGGCGCCGGCGAAATACTCTTCACCTCGATGGACCACGACGGAACCCGGAACGGATATCCCTGCGAGGTATATGCAAGGCTCTGCTCGGAGCTGTCGATACCTGTCATCGCCTCAGGCGGTGCCGGAAGCAGCCAGGACATCGCCGACGTGCTGACCAGGGGCAAGGCCGATGCGGCACTCGCCGCCAGCATATTCCATTACGGGGAGATATCGATCCCTGAGCTCAAGCGCGAACTCGCGGACCAGGGCATATGTGTAAGACTTGTTTAGAAAACAATCATATGGAATTCAAGGATTTCGACCTCTCGAGAACGGGAGACGGGCTGATGCCGGTGATAGTACAGGACTGGTGCACGCTGAAAGTGCTGATGCTCGGATACATGAATGAGGAAGCTTTCAACCGTACGGTCAGCGAAGGCAGGGTCACCTTCTGGTCAAGGAGCAGGAACTGCCTGTGGACCAAGGGAGAGACCAGCGGCAACTTCCTGTATGTCAAGGACATGTACCTGGACTGCGATGCCGACACCCTGCTCATAAAGGCCAAACCTGTCGGACCGGTCTGCCACAGGGGCACCACCGCCTGCTTCGACACTCCCGAGGAGGAGGGCTTCATACGCTCGCTGGAGCAGTTGGTAAGGGAAAGGAAAGAGCGGATGCCGGAGGATTCCTACACCACCAGGCTCTTCATCAAGGGAATCAAGACCATAGCCAAGAAAGTGGGCGAGGAATGCTCGGAAAGCATCATCGAGGCTGTTGACGGCAAGAGAGACCGCTTCATCTACGAAGCCTCAGACCTGATATACCACCTTCTGGTGCTGCTCAGGCAGATGGATGTGGACATAAACGAACTCGAGAAAGAGCTGATGTACCGACACCGCTAGGCCTTCTCGTATTTCCTGATGAAAAGGAATATGGCAACGGAGCCCAGCGCAGCCAGCGGCACCCCCACAAGGCCTGTGTGATTGTAGCTGAGTCCGGCGTCGATCGGCAGGCCTCCCAGGAATGCTCCTATGGCATTTCCCAGGTTGAATGCCACCTGGATGCAGCATCCGCCCAGCATTTCTCCCCCTCCGGCGTGTTCGAGTATCATCAGCTGTTCAGGCGCGCTGACGGCGAAGAGCGCCGCGCAGAGCAGGAACATCAGCAGCAGGGAGGCAGATGGAATCTGAGCCGTGAAGTACACGGCCGCAAGCAGGACTATGGTCACGAGGCTCACGGCCAGTGTAGTCCTTCCCGGCCTGAAGCGGTCGGCGAAACGTCCTCCGCTAAGGGTGCCGACAAGCATGCCCGTACCGGCAATCACCATCAGGTACGGAACAACCTTCGCACTGAAACCTGCCGCATTCTGCAGCAGCGGGGAAATATAGCTGTACCAGGCGAATATGCCTGAGTTTATGAACATAGTGGTGAGCAGTATGAGCCAGGGGTCCAGGTTCCTGAGAAAGCGGAACTGCCCTTTCATGCCGGTGTCCGGCAGGGCTTCGACCTGAGGCACCCAACGCCATATCATCAGGAGCTCGAGCAGGCATATGCAGCTGAGCACCACAAATGGCACGCGCCAGGAGAAACTGCCGCTGAGCAGCGAGGCAAGCGGATTGCCCACTATGTTTGCAAGTGCCATACCCGCGCACATTATTGCGACGGCCGAGGCTTTCCTGCCCTCTTCCGCAAGCTTTACAGAGACTATCGATGCCGAACCGAAATAGGCGCCGTGAGGCAGGCCTTCGATGAAGCGTGCGACCAGGAGCATCCAGTAATTCACGGAGGACATGGCCAGAACCGCGCCGAGCAGCATGACGCAGCTGAGTATCAGGAGTATGCGTTTAGGAGGTAGTTTCCTCAGGAAAAGCAGGGAGAACGCCCCCACACAGACACCTACGGCGTACATCGAAATGAGGCGGCCGGCCTCGGGGATGCTGACCGACAGGGCCTGGGACACGTCGGGGAGGATTCCCATCATTACGAACTCTGACATACCGAGCACGAAGGTGCCGGAGGCGAGAGCAACTAAACCTTTGTTCATAAGTATTATCATATCTCCGGTTCCCTGCCTTCCGGGGCGTTTCCCTGCAAAGAGAAAGGGTGACCATCTGGTCACCCTCCGGAATCTTTGTGCTCCCTCAGGGGCTCGAACCCTGGACCCCAACATTAAGAGTGTCGTGCT
>JAEDLE010000006.1 GCA_016295455.1 Bacteroidales bacterium | reverse complement strand
TGTGGTGCTGGGAAGAATCGAACTGCCGACACATGGATTTTCAGTCCATTGCTCTACCATCTGAGCTACAGCACCGTTGTGTTTGGGATTGCAAATATAGGTATTATTTTTCTTCTTCCAAATTTTCTTTACGCTTTTTTCGTGACTTGTGGAAAACTTGTGGGCAAAATATTCAGGTTCCGATGAAACTTTTCAAAAGCCGGGGCGTATATAATAACGCAGCCCTTTAAGTCGGGACTTTGTGACCTGACGGGGTGCAGGAGTCGGGCGACCCCGGCTTCCGGATATGACGGAACAAAGCTTCACTTATAATATATGCAGCAGATTAAGATTTCAAGCAAGATTACGGTTAGGAACGATTCCATCAACTCATATCTTGCAGACATCTCCAAGTATCCCCTCATCACTCCCGATGAGGAAGTTGAACTCTCCCGCAGGATACACGCCGGTGACGAGCGTGCCCTTCAGGAGTTGGTTTGCGCGAACCTCAGGTTTGTGGTTTCGGTAGCCAAGCAGTATCAGGGCCAGGGCATGGAGCTCGAGGACCTCATCACCGAGGGCAACCTCGGACTTGTGAAGGCCGCAGAGAAGTTCGATGACACCCTCGGCTTCAAGTTCATTTCTTATGCCGTATGGTGGATACGCCAGAGCATACTCCAGGGCATATCCGAACAGTCCAGGATAGTCCGTCTGCCTCTCAATCAGGTGGGCAACATCAGCAAGGTCCGCAAGGCCAGCGCTGCCTTCCTCCAGCAGGAGATGCGTGAGCCTACCCCTGAAGAACTTGCCGAACTCACCGGCCTGGTGGAGAGCAAGATCAAGGAGACCGGCCGCGTTTCCGGCACCCACGTGTCCGTTGACGCTCCTTTCGGAGATGACGACAGCGACGGAACCCTCCTCGACGTGATGGCGGACAGTTCGACTCCGGCCACCGACGAGACCGTGATGAACGAGTCTCTCGTGACCGATGTGGACAGGGCGCTTTCTGTCCTCAGCCCGAGGGAAGCGGAAATTCTGAGGATGGCCTTCGGTCTCGGCAGGAGCGAGATGACCCTCGAGGAGATAGGCGAGGAACTTGGACTCACCCGTGAGCGTGTGCGCCAGATCAGGGAGAAGTCCCTGCGCAAGCTCAAGAAGTATGCGGTCACCTTCGGCCTCAACCAGTATCTTTAGAACGGGATGCGCCGCCGCGTTCCAATGCACGGAAACTACTAACATCACTTTAATATGAAGACATCGGAACTTATCAAAAAGCTAGAGTCGGAAATCCAGCAGCACGGCGACAACCGCATAGTGTTTGCGGCAAACAAGCACAGCTATTCTGACACGCTCATCGTCAACAACGAGCCTGGAGTCACGACGCTGGCTCTTTATGAGAAGATTTCGTAAACGCGCGAATTTTTCAGCTTACGGAAGGGTGGCCAGCGATCAAGTCCGGTCATCCTTCTGTTCTTTTCTGATTCCGTCCGGTATGATCCGCCGCGTTCCCTCAGGACCTGAGCCGGAAATCGGGTCCGCCATGATCAGGAATACTCAACATACCTTGACAACAACATTTCCCGGAATATGCCGGAGCCTGTCTATATATCCGTAATCCTTCCTTTGAAACTCCGCTGGGTGCCTAGCTATCGCGTAGACCTTCCGGAGGAGGGAGGCGCTGCCGTCCCGGTCCGTGGCACCAGGGTAAGCGTCCGTTTCCACGGTCGTGTATATGTCGGTGTGGTCAGTGCAGTCGGGGTCTCCCCTGAGGTCGGACTGTCGAAGGTGCTCCCGGTCGAGGCGGTGGAAGAGCTTCCGCCGGTGACTGAGGAGGAGCTGGCGCTTTGGGAATTCATCGCGGACTATTACCTATGCTCGGTGGGCGAGGTTTATCAGGCTGCATATCCTTCCCTCCGTCTGAAGGAGGAGAGGGTGGCGCTGCGCAGGAAAGAGGCTGCGGCTCTCAGGGATGCCCGTCAGAGGGATAGCCTGGGTGAGCGACTGGCATCCCTGGAGCTGCGCTCCGACAAGAAAAGGGCTCAAATTTCACGGCTGAAACCGACAGGAAAGAAATATGAGCAAAATAAGCAGCTGTATGAAAATCAGTTGCAGATTTTACTTGAACAAATAGATAAGGTAAGATCCTTGCTCGAGGCCCTCGGGCATCCGTCCGCGTCGGCTTCCGGCTCTCCGCGGGCTTTTCTCCCTCCTGAAAGCGTCCCGCAATTGACCCCGGCGCAACAAAAATCAAAAGAAGAAATACTCAAGTCATTTAAAAATAACAAGATAACACTTCTTAACGGAATTACTGGTTCAGGTAAGACCGAAATCTACGTCTCCCTTGCGCTCGACGTGCTCGCCTCCGGCAAGAGTGTACTGTATATGGTTCCGGAGATAGCGATGACCTGCCAGCTCGAGTACCGGCTCAGGCAATTTTTCGGGGAGCGCCTGCTCTGTTGCAGCAGTTTGATGACCCCGGCTGCCAGAAGGGATGTGGCATATGCCCTTGCCGACGGACCGTATGTCCTGCTGGGTACCAGGTCTTCGATATTCCTTCCGCACCGGAATCTGGGTCTGGTGGTGGTAGACGAGGAGCACGAGAGTTCCTACAAGCAGGACTCCCTTACACCCCGCTATCACGGCAGGGATTGTGCCGTGAAATTGGGATCCATCCACGGATGCCCCGTGCTGCTGGGGTCCGCAACGCCATCGCTCGAAAGTATATTCAATTGTATGTCAGGTCGTTATGTTGAGGTTGACCTGAAAGAGCGCTATTGGGGTGACGTGTCTTCGGAACTGGAGGTCATAGATACCATAGCCGAAAGGCGCAAGAGGGGGATGGTGGGTTCATTCTCGCGCAAGCTCATAGCTCATATGCACGACGCGCTGGAGGCGGGGGAGCAGGTGCTGATTCTGCGCGGCAGGCGTTCGTATTCGCCGCTGGTCCAGTGCGGGGAGTGCGGTTCGATTCCGAAGTGTCCGCACTGTAACGTCTCATTAAGCTTCCACAAGGACAGAAATGCCCTTATTTGCCATTATTGCGGTTATTCCGAGCAGTATCACGTCCAATGTGCGGAATGTGGCGGAAATCGCGTTTTTCTGGGTTCGGGAACCCAGCGTGTCGAAGAGGAGGTCTCACAGCTTTTCCCTCAGGCCAGGGTTGCACGTCTGGACGGGGACAGCCTCTCCTCCGCGCAGGCTGTGGTGAAGGCCTTTTCGGATGGGGAAGTGGACATACTCGTGGGCACCCAGATCATTGCCAAGGGCTTCGATTTCGGAAGGCTTTCCCTGGTCGCCGTGCTGCAGTCCGACACCCTGCTCGGACAGGAGGATTTCCGTGCAGACGAGAGGGCCTTCCAGCTGCTCGGACAGCTCCGCGGAAGGGCCGGAAGAAGGGGGCGCGGAAGCCTCTTCGTTATCCAGACCTCACAGCCTTCCCATCCGGTCTACGGGATGCTCGACGACGCCCCTTCCTTCGTGAACGGGGAACTGCTCGCAAGGCGGGATTTCAACTACCCTCCTTTCGTCCGCATGGTGTGTCTGACGGTGCGCGGAAACGACCCTGAAACGACCTCCCGGAACGCCCTTGCCCTGGCTTCCGCACTGCGCCGCGAATTCGCTTCCGGACGGGCTGCGGACAAGGCCGGAACAGGGGCGGCTCCCGTTATCACCGGACCTTGCGCCCCTCCTGTCAACAAGGTCGCCGACGAGTTCATCCGGCAGGTTCGCATAAGCTTCCGGAGAGACGCTTCACTGGCCTTCCGGAAACGTCGTCTGAAGGCTGTCGTCGAGGCGTTCGAGGCTGATCGGAGCTTCTCCGGGCGTATAGTCATCGATGTTGACCCGATTTGACACCATTTTGGTGTAATATATTGAAATATAATTGATGAAACACGATTGTTTCTCGAAATAACAAAAATGTTAACCCTGAAAATGGCCCGAAAATGAGCAAAATCGTACCGAAAAACCTCGTTCCGTACAGGCGTCATTACTCCGAAAGTTCCTTCTGGAAGAAGCTCTCTTCCGTGGCTGTGAAGGCGGGCTCGAAAGTGGTCTGGGCTGCCCTCGTACTCTACTACGAACTGACCGATCCGAAGGTCAGCCTGAGGGACAAGGGCATCATACTCGGAGCCCTCGGATACTTCATCCTTCCGCTTGATCTCATCCCCGATTTCATACCCGCTCTCGGCTTTACCGACGACCTCGGGGCGCTGCTCGCGGCATACCGTGCGGTGAGTTCGAACATCACTCCTGAAGTGAGGGCTGCGGCCTCCGAAAAACTGGCTTCATGGTTCGGTCCGCAGGAGGGGGAGAAGGCCGCCGGGGAGGTGGAGGACGAGCTCCGCTGACCCTCTCCGGACAGGAGTTCCGCCAGTTTTGAATGACACTTGGACAACCAAAATTTTCTGTATATGCGAAAGACAATTTTCACCCTTGCCCTGGCTGCCTCGATGACGGTGGTCACGGCAGTTGCCCAGCCCCGTCTGGACAAAGACAACATCGATGAGGTGATAGCTGCCATGACCCTTGAGGAAAAGGCGAGCCTGCTGGTAGGCGGCGCCCGTCCGGTGATGGTGAACGGCATTCCGACCGGAACCGCGGCAAGGGTCAGCGGAGCGGCCGGAAACACCCGTCCCATAGAGCGCCTCGGGATACCGGGAACCGTCCTTGCCGACGGCCCTGCGGGGCTCAGGATAAGTCCTGTCAGGGAGGGCGACTCATCGACCTACTACGCCACCGCTTTTCCGGTCGGTACCTCACTTGCTTCGTCCTGGGACGTGGATCTCGTGGACAGGGTCGCCACGGCCATGGGCAACGAGGTACTTGAATATGGTGTCGACGTGCTTCTGGCGCCGGGTATGAACATCCATCGTAACCCTCTGTGCGGCAGGAACTTCGAATATTTTTCCGAGGACCCTCTCCTAAGCGGCAGAATCGCGGCCGCCTATGTCCGCGGCATCCAGGGCAACGGTGTGGGAGTGAGCATCAAGCACTATATGGCCAACAACCAGGAGACCAACAGGTCTGAAAATGATGCCAGGGTCAGCGTGAGGGCTCTGAGGGAAATCTACCTGAAGAACTTCGAGATAGCTGTCCGCGAGTCCGATCCTTGGACCGTGATGTCTTCCTACAACCGGATGAACGGCCGTTACACCCAGCAGGACAGGGACTTGCTCACCACCGTACTCAGGGATGAATGGGGCTTCGGCGGCATAGTCATGACAGACTGGGGCAACAAGGCCGGCACGGTGGATGCTGTCATCGCCGGCAACGACCTGATGGAACCCGGCAGCGAGTCTGAAATCAGGCGCATCGTCGACGCCGTAAATGCGGGAACCCTTTCTGAGGAATATGTCGACACGAATGTGCGCAGGATGCTGGAGTATATAGTCAAGACTCCAAGTTTTGCTTCATATAAATATTCCGATAAGCCTGACCTCAAGGCACATGCAAAGATAGCTCGTGAGGCAGGTGCAGAGTCTGTGGTGCTGTTGGAGAACAGGGGAGCGCTCCCTCTTGAGGCAGACTGTTCGGTGGCTCTCTTCGGGGTGTCTTCATATGAGTTCATCAGCGGCGGCACCGGTTCAGGTGACGTGAACGAGGAATATACCCGCAACCTCAAGGAGGGACTTGAGGAACTCGGCGTCACGGTCGAGCCGAAACTGGCTTCCTGGTACGGGTCTTACATCAGCTATTCCAATGAAACCCTGGAGAATACCAGGGGTCTGGACTGGTTCTGGGGCAAGCCGGTGCTCAAGGAAATGGAGATACCGGAGTCTTTCGTGGCTGCCGAGGAGGCGCGTACGGACCTGGCCATAGTCACCATAGGCAGGAATTCCGGCGAAGGTGCGGACAGGACCGGAGGAGAAGGGGATTTCAGGCTGAATCCTGAGGAGAGGATGCTGCTGGAGACCGTCTGCGACGCCTATCATCAGGCAGGCAAGAAAGTGATAGTCGTGCTGAACGTAGGCGGAGTGATTGAGACCGCATCATGGAAGGACCTTCCCGACGCCGTGCTTCTCGCATGGCAGCCGGGTATGGAGGGCGGAGCTGCTGTAGCGGATGTGCTCTGCGGCAGGACCAATCCTTCAGGAAAACTTCCGATGACCTTCCCTATTACACTGTTTGATAATCCTTCCACTGTCAATTTCCCATATTCGGACAGGGTCAAGTCATCCGGGAATATGCGTAGCCGTGCTCCTAGGAAGAATGTGGATTATACCGAGTATCAGGAGGGCATATATGTCGGCTACAGATATTTCGAGACCGAGGGCGTTGACGTGTCCTATCCTTTCGGATATGGTCTTTCCTATACTTCCTTCAGCTATTCGGAGCCGGTGGTCAAGCCGGGCAAGGACGGCTTCACCGCCTATGTCAAGGTTACCAATACCGGAAAGCTTCCGGGCAAGGAGGCTGTGCAGCTTTACCTGAGCGCTCCTGATGGTAGCGTGGACAAGCCGGCTGTGGAACTCAAGGGCTTTGCCAAGAGCAGGCTGCTCGCTCCGGGTGAGAGCCAGGTGCTGGCAATCACGGTGGACAACTACTCTCTTGCCTCTTTCCACGAGGATGCTTCGGCCTGGGTTGCGGACAGCGGAACCTACAGGGTATGCTTCGCCGCCAATGTGAGGGATGTCAGGGCGGAGTCCGTCTACAGGCTCAAGAAGACTCTCTCATGGCCCGTACACGACGTGCTGTCTCCGGACAGGGACAGGAAGGAATAACCCGTCAGGGACAGGACAGAATGAACAAAAAATCCCCGCGTCGGCATATTCATAAGAAAAAATTGCTATATTGTGATGTTTACGAAAAGTTGTGAGAGATGGGATTTCACGATTTGTTGAGCAATCCTCTGCTGGTCAGCCCGCTCCTGGCATGGACGTTGGCGCAGGTGGTCAAGACGCTGATCTTTTCGGTTGAGAACGGCAGATTCGAGTGGTCCAGGCTGTTCGGGGACGGCGGTATGCCCAGCGGTCATTCCGCGACCGTGACGGCGCTTGCCACTTCCAGCGCATTGAAGTTCGGACTGGGCTCGGAGGTTTTCGCCATATCCGCGATACTTGCGGTGATTGTGATGCACGATGCGATGAGTGTCAGGCTTGAGAGCGGAAAGCAGGCGAGGCTGCTGAATGAGGTGGTCGAACTGCTGAAGTCGAAGTCGGTGCTGCTGGATGCGAAGAAACTGAAGGAACTGCTGGGGCATACCCCGCTCCAGGTGTTTTTCGGAGCTCTGCTGGGGCTCGTGGTGAGCCTGATGGTGGGCGTTTGACGTTTCGGGGCTTTAAAGACCATAACTTTAAAACAACAGACTATATGAGTTACAAGATTCAGGAAATCCAGGGCATCGGCCCTGCGTATGCAGAGAAACTTATCGCTGCCGGAATAACTACTTCCGACCTTCTTCTCGAGAAGGGCCAGACCCCCAAGGGACGCAAGGAGCTTGAGGAGGCTACAGGTCTCAACTCGAAGCTCATCCTTACCTGGGTGAACCACGCTGACCTTTTCAGGGTTAAGGGTATCGGTCCTCAGTTCGCCGAGTTGCTCGAGGCTGCAGGTGTCGACACCGTGAAGGAACTTGCCACAAGGAATGCCGAGAATCTCGCCATGAAGATGCTCGAGGTCAATGAGGCTGAGCATAGGGTGAAGAGGGTTCCTGTAGTCGCTGAGGTTCAGAAGATGATCGACCTTGCGAAGGAACTTCCGGGAGTGGTGACCTACTGATACGCTTCCAAAGACGCAAAACGGAGGGTGGCCGACAAAGCCATCCTCCGTTTTGCCGCAAAGATAAGACCTGACCTTAGGTACGAGTCAAGAGCCCGGGCGAAAAAAAGTCAAAAAAAGAAGGGGGAAGTCTCACGACGGCCCCCTGAGCACGATACTATAATACTAATGACGTTTCAGGCTTGTGTTCCCTGCAAAACTTCCGGCGATGAAAGAAACTGCCTTTCCTGTCATATCTGATGTCAGCCCGAACGGTTGAGGGAACAAATCCCTGATATGTGGAAGGTGGCAAGGAACGTTCTGATTTCCCTTAACGCTGGTCAAATATCGCATTAATGTGCAAATGAGGCTATAATAAAAGGTTCAGAAACTATCAAGAGAGTATCACGGGCACTTTTTTGACAGCAATTGCCCGGAAATTCCTAAATTTGGAAAAAATCACCTTGCTATGAGAAAGATAATCGCAATCCTCACCGCTGCCCTCACCCTGCTCTCATGTCAGGGCGGAGAAGGTGAATATGGCACCGTCGATCCCGCCCGCGAGTACCGTGTGGGCGCGTGCGTGCTCGATCTCAGGGAAAGTCAGGGAGGCATGGTCACTTCCGGTACCTACCACGACGGCCGGAAAATCGAAGGCGCCGATGTCCGGAGCCAGGAACTGGTCGACGGATATGTCATCAGTGCCAGCCCCGTCAGCCAGGCCCTCTGGACTGAAGTGATGGGCCGCAACCCCTCCTCGACCGTCAATCCTTCCCTTCCTGTGGATATGGTGAGCTGCCGCGACATAGAACGCTTCCTCACCCGCCTTTCCAAACTCACCGGAGTCGGGTTCATCCTCCCGGACGAAGCGGTCTGGGAACACGCCGTGCTCAACGGCCTGATCAGCCCGGACCGCGGCCAGAGGGAAATCTGCACCTGCGAAGGGGCGATGAACGTGGTCCGCACCAGGACGACCAGACAGGATTTCCCCGAATATGCCAAAGCGGGAGCCACAGTCTTCCGTATAGCGGCTCCTACCGGAAAGGTCTGTCCTGAGGAAATCGCCAATCTGCTTGAAGGCGGAGCGCTGAGTACTGAACGCAGCTGCGTGGACGAGAAGATAAGTGTGGGGGATGCCGTTTTCGACATGGTCGCCGTCAAGGGCGGTGAATTCTGGATGGGCGCCACGGACATACAGAAGCAGTATGCCGAAGATGATGAGCGCCCTCTGACCAGGACCATGATAGAGGATTTCGAGATATCCCGTACCGAGGTTACCGTGGCGCAGTGGCTGGCCGTGATGGGCAGTCTTCCGTACGGCAATTACACCGAATATCCGAACAAGCCCGTCGTGAACGTCTCCTGGTATGCCGCGCAGGAATTCGTGCTCAGGCTCAGGGACCTCAGCGGCCGCAAGTTCAGGCTCCCGTACGAGAGCGAATGGGAATATGCCGCCAAGGGAGGAAGGCGCAGCCTGGATTACCGCTATTCCGGTTCCAACCAGGTGGTTGCGGTCGCAGTGCACCAGACCGGTGGCAGTGACCTCAAGGTGCACGACGTCGCGAGCCTGTCTCCCAACGAGCTGGGACTCTACGATATGAGCGGCAACGCCTGGGAATGGTGCCAGGACAGCTACTCCCTTTACGGATACTGGCCTGAAGACATAGGAATCAAGGTGCTCCGTGGCGGGTCCGCCGCTTCGACCTGGGAAGCCTGCCGTGTTTCCAACCGTTCCGCCATGCCTGCGGTCAACGTCAAGAGCAGTTTCGGATTCAGGCTCGCCATCTAGTAATCTTCAGGAATATGGCAGACAATTATCTCGAGAAGAAATTCGAGCAGCTGGGCGGGGGAAAGACCGTGGTGCTCCGCAAGAGCTATCCCTCCCTGGATACGCTCCTCCACAGGACCCGCAGCTGCCGCAGCTATGACTCCTCATACATGCCCGACAGGAATATGCTGGAGAAAATCGTGGCGGTGAACACCCTGCTGCCTTCCGCGATGAATCGCCAGGCGCTCAGGTTCAGGCCTGTGACCGGGGAGGAGATGGACGCCGTGAAGCCTCTCCTGCATATGGGAGCGGCATTGCCCGGGGAACAGATCCCCCAGCCGGGAAAGGAGCCGACAGCCTGCATAGTGGTGTGCGCCGGCGTGGAGGAAGACAGGTGGATGGACATCGACCTGGGCATATCCCTGCACGCCATGGCCCTGAGGGCAACTGAACTGGGCCTGGCAAGCTGCATAGTCGGTTCCTGTGAACCCGCTGCACTCAGGCAGGCTCTGTCGCTGGAACTGCAGCCTCTTGCCGTGCTGGCCCTCGGCAGGGGTGACGGAAGCATATTCCTGAAACCAGTGGAGGCGGGGGAGTCCCTGAAATATTACAGGAAGGAAGGGGTGCATTATGTGCCCAAGCTCAGACTTGAAGACATCATTCTGAAATGAGGGAAGTGATTCAGCGTGTCAGCCGCGCCTCTGTGAGGGTGGAGGCTGAGAATTATGAAAGCGGCATAGGC
Organism: Bacteroidales bacterium; assembly: GCA_016295455.1. Taxonomy (GTDB): domain Bacteria; phylum Bacteroidota; class Bacteroidia; order Bacteroidales; family UBA932; genus Cryptobacteroides. Next base: position 44,492 of record JAEDLE010000006.1, on the reverse strand, counting down.
AAGGGCCTGCTGCTTCTGGTGGGTTTCGAAGACGGCGACGATATCGGGGACATCGACTGGATAGTGCGCAAGACCGTGGCCATGAGGATATTCGATGACGAAGCCGGGGTGATGAACCGCTCCGTGCTGGACGTCGGTGGGGAAATCCTGGTAATCAGCCAGTTCACCCTCTTTGCCGCAACCGCAAGGGGAAACAGGCCGTCATATTGCCGGGCCTCGAAGCAGCCCGTGGCCGAACCGCTCTACGAGCTGTTCTGCAGCAGGATGGAGGAAGCCCTGGGGAAGCCTGTGGGAAGGGGCATATTCGGTGCGGACATGAAAGTCAGCCTGACCAATGACGGCCCCGTGACCATACTGATGGACTCCAAGGCCAGGGAGTAGGCCCCTAGTCGCCCTTGAGCCTGCGCACCGGTTTGAAATTTCCCAGAAACTTGAGGGCGAAGACCCTCGCGACGGTATAGGCCGGAATCGCCACGAGCATGCCCAGCATGCCGCCCATCTGCCCTGCGGCCAGGAAGACCAGGAATATCTCCAGCGGGTGCGCCTTGATGCTGTTGGAGTATATGAAAGGCTGGAAGAGATAGTTGTCTATCATCTGGGTCACCACGAAAATCGCCACAAGCATAGCTACGAACACCGGGAAGCTGACCGCCGCCCCGAGCGAAGCCGCGCACACATACTTCACCGTAAGTGCCAGCACCACTCCGATTATGCCGCCTATCATAGGACCGACATATGGTATCACATTGAATATGCCGGTGATGAAGGCTATGCCTATGGAGTACTTGAAGCCCAGTCTCGCGATGATGAACATGCCCAGGAAGTTCACCAGGGCTACACCCAGCACCTCGCAGAAGAGTCCGGTGAAATAGCGAGAGACGAGGACCCCGATTTCGTTCAGGGATTCGATTACCTGTTTCTCATATCTGTCCGGCACGAAGGCTGTTACCAGGTTGATGAACAGGCGGGGGCTCCTGATGAAGAAGAAGGATATGAATATCATCGAGAACAGTCCCACTCCTATGGAACCGATAGCCGATGCCACTGATCCCAGCACGCTCGAAAGATGCGGGACATCCAGTATCCGGTTCAGCTGGCTGAGCGCGAATGACTCGATGCGGAAATCGCTTCCAACCTGCGGGAAGCTGCGTATTATCAGCTCGTTAAGAGACTTGAGCGGCACGGTGGCTGCCTGCGCCATATCCCCGATGTTAGCTTTGGATATGTCTCCCACCACGCTGCTCACAACAGGTACGACAAGCGTGACCAGACCCAGCACGCAGCATAGTATGACCAGTATGCTCAGCACTGCCGCCAGCCACGAAGGGACGTGCCTGCCTTTTATCGAAGGCCTGGTGATGAGGACGAAAAACGGCCGGGCCAGCATCGCCATAACGGCGGCCAGAACCACATATATGATAAGATTCCTGAAGTACCAGCAGATGGTACCGGCTATGGTGAGAGTGATGAGCGTGATGATGTAGCCGGCGAGTTTCTCGGTATTGCTTTCTGCCATTTTTTGTTCTTTTTCTATCATTAATTGGTCAGCCTCCGGAAAAATGCTTTTCCGGGTTGGGCACTTTGGCGGAATGTAGTAAATTCATAGTCGCAAAAGTCCCGCGGGACCATATGCAAGTAATCAACCAAACCCATCTAATATATGAAAAAAATTTTATTGTTCCTGTCAGTAATGGCCCTGGCGGCCTGCTCGCAGGTGAAGGAGTGCCCGGTCCTGGAGATTGAAGGCGGAAAAATCCAGGGCGTGACGGCAGACAAGGAAGGTGTCTATGTCTACAAGGGCATCCCGTATGCAGCCCCGCCTATAGGCGAAAACCGCTGGCGCGCGCCTCAGCCCGTCATTCCTTGGGAAGGCGTGAGAATGTGCGACAAATTCGGACATCCCGCATTCCAGGCAGCCCACTATCCGGGAGGCTACACCACTGAATGGGGATATGGTGACGAGGCCCCATACAGCGAGGACTGTCTCTACCTGAACGTCTGGACCAAGGCTCCGGGCGAGACCGACAGGAAACTTCCTGTGGCGCTGTGGATATTCGGAGGCGGCCTGAGGGAAGGCTGGGGCTCCGAGCCTGAATTCGACGGAAAGGAGTGGGCGGCAAAGGACGTGGTCCTGGTCAGCTTCAACTACCGCGTCGGCCCGTTCGGTTTCTTTGCCCATCCAGAACTTTCTGCCGAGGATCCCGAGCACGCCACGGGCAACTGGGGCACACTCGACCAGATAGCCGCGCTCAAGTGGGTCAAGGAGAACATAGAACAGTTCGGAGGTGACCCTGACAACGTGATGATATTCGGTCAGAGCGCAGGCTCGAGGAGCGTCAAGTTCCTCTCTGTATCCCCGCTGGCCCGCGGACTTTTCAACAAGGCGGTGGTGATGAGCGGAAGCGGACTCGTCGACCCTCGCAAGCAGGCCCAGGCAAGCAATGCCCCTGCGGGACTTCCTTCACAGAGCCACCTCACCCTTGCACAGGCCGAGAACAGCATCAAGGAAGTGATGGACTGGGCAAACCTCACCGACCTCAGGAAGATGAGGGCGGCATCCACCGAAACCATATTCTCCCTCGGAACCATATACACCGCAGTGACCGGAAAGAGAAGCGCGCTGTCGGCGATGCCTATCGCACCGTACATCGACAATTATGTGCTTCCTATGAGCTTTGACGAGGCCTGCGTTACCGACCAGCTCGCGAAAGTGCCTTATCTGATAGGCTACACCCTCAACGACAGCGGTAATATGGGTCCTCAGATTGCTGATTTCTGCCTCAACAGGGAGGAACTCGGAGGAAAGGCATATGCCTACCAGTTCGCGCGTCCGCTTCCTGACGACGGTTCGCATCCGGAAGTGACCTCACGCCTGAAGGGCGCATTCCATTCTTCTGACCTGTGGTATGTGTTCAAGTCGCTCGAGCATTGCTGGAGGCCTTGGACCCAGGGTGACTGGGACCTCTCCGAGAGGATGCTCAGCGCATGGTCGAACTTCGCCAAGTACGGTGACCCTGAAGGTCCTGACGGCGGTGACTGGAAGCCATATACTTCAGAAAACCCGAACTTCATGGTGTTCAGGCTCGACGAGAACGACGCCGAGGCTTCATTCCTCGGACAGCCTCTGGTTGCGGGCAGACCTTGATGCAGGGGCGGGCTACTGACCTGCGAGACGGCCGAAGAACTCGATTATGTCGTCCCAGGTCCTGAAAGTCTCGCTGCCATATTCGATAACGGTACCCATAAAGTCCTCCACGTGATGGCTTTGTGGGTATCTTTCTATCAGGTAGTCTCCTATGACCATATCCTTGCGGTCGCTGAGTATCAGACGGTTCCAGGCGTGAACCCCGAGTTTCTCCTCGGTCCACGCCACCTGGGCCGACCATTCTTCCGGATGGTTGTACCTTGCCGAGCCGAGCACGTGGCAGTCGTATGACTCGCTGAGTTTGCGGAAAGCCTTCACGGCGCCGTTCTCCGCTTCGGTTTCCCCGGACAGCCTGCCCCCGCTGTGGCGCGTGTCCGCCAGAGTGTCGTCGAGGCCTATGAGTATGGTCTTGCGTGTCCTGCCTTCCTGGATGTCGTCAATCCTTTGGATGACAGGCATCAGGGAGTGCAGCACTATTCTGTCGTTGAGATAGTGCTCCCCGTCGAAGCGGATGGCGCAAGGGTAGTGGGATTCGAAGAGGTCGAAGCAGTCCACCATGCTGTCGTGGATGCCGAACAGGCCCCAGACCTTCTCAGCGTCCTCTCCGCAGTGGGCAAAACACTGCGACGAGCACTCCCTGAAAGCTTCGATCAGCACCTTGTTCACCAGGAACGAGGTCTCGCCGTCCTGACGAGGGTTGTGGAATTCCTGCCTGCCCAGGCCGTTGTTCTTGAGCAGGGTGTCCGCGAGTTGGAAGGCGGGGTTGACCAGTATTCTCCAGTATCCGCTGAGCAACTCCCCGTACATCGCGCCCATGGAGGTTCCGATTATCAGGTCCGGCTTGCGCTCCCGGCAGAGTTCCTCGAGGAAAGGCAGGGCATCCTGCGGGTTCACGGGTATGTCCGGAGATATTATTTCCGTTTCGGGAAGAAGAGTGGCCAGGGTCCTGGCTGTTCCGTTCTGGCCTGAGGATGCGAATCCGTGAAGATACAGTATCTTCTTGCCGGCCATCACATCCGTCCTGGCATATTCATATAGTTCCATATCCTGTTATCTGTGTCTGTCGAGGAAAGTCCCGACCAAAGTCATCATTTCATTGTTTGAGGACGTGCCCAGGTTGTGGCCAGCGCCGTCTATCACCTTGAATTCCACGTTTTTGAGTTTTGATGCAGCCATCGCTGCATATTCCACAGGGGCTGTCGCATCGGAACTTCCGCAGATTATCAGCACATCTTCCTTTATCTGCCGGAGCCTGTCGAAAGGATCAGTCTTTCTGGCTTCCTGCACGAATTTCCTGCCTGCAGCTTCCACGCCCGGAAGCGAGCAGGAATCGGGAATGTCCCTGTTTTTCGGATAGGCCTGCATCGCCGCTTCGGGCAGATTGAAAGTCGGCGCGAGCAGTACCAAACCCTTGAGTCCCTTCACATTGTGCGCGGCCATGGCTGCCAGCAGCGCCCCGTGTCCGTGGCCCATCAGGATGATGCTGCCTTTTTCGGCGAACTTCTCCTTCCCGAGCCTTTCCAGCAGATTCCCGAGGTCCTTCAGCTCGGAAGAGAGCGTCGCGTCCAGAGGCCTGCCGCTGCAGGTTCCCGCCGGGTCCGGGGCATATGCAATGAAACCCCTTGCCGCAGCCATCCTGCAGATCAGCGCCCCGCTCCTCTCATTCGGCCCGAGATACACCACCAGGGGCTTCCTGCCGGAACTGTCCTGTGGCTTGTATATGGTTCCGGGTATCCTGCCGTCCTTGAGATGGCAGTCGAACTTTTCCACGTATATGGTGACGCCCTCGCTGTGGTACTCCTTGCGGGGCAGCTGCGAATGCTTCCAGCTGCGCAGTCCCACGCCCAGCAGAGCGACGAAAGCCGTGGCTACCAGGGCCACGGCAAGTATTTTGAACAACTTCTTCATTCTGTCACATTCTGAAGTCCTGAAGTGTCAGCAGACGGAGTACGACATCACTTCAGGTATTCCAAGATGCCCTGGACCGCGATTTTTGCGCTTGCGACCGCCTGCACCACGGTCTGGGGGCCGAGCAGGAAATCGCCGGCAAGGAATACGTCAGGGAACGAGGTCTGCTGCAGACCGTTCACCTTTGGCCTTCCGTTCGCGCCTATGGTCTCCGGCTTTTCGTTTCCGAATATCCCATGGTCCACGGTCTCGCTCACCGCTATTATCATATGGTCGAATTCCACCTCGTGGTCGGTTCCGTCGAGTATCTCGGTGGATATGCCTCCGTCAGGGCTGACCACGGTGCGGCAGTCTCGTATCACGGCTATGTTCCTGCCGTTCTCCGACCTGATCTCCACGGGGGTCTGGAGCACACGGAACTTCACCCCGTCTTTCATCGCCTCGTCCACCTCGATGGTGTTCGCCGGCATATTCTCGAAATTCTTCCTGTAGTAGAGGGTGACGTCGTGTCCGTCCTTCACAGCGGTTCTGCTTGCATCCATCGCGACATTTCCGCCTCCGATGACCAGGACTTTCGCTCCGAGCAGATATGCGTCAGGATTGTCCAGGTATGAGAGAGCCGGAATCACGCAGGGAAGATCCTCTCCCGGGATGCGCATCTTTCTCGGAACTGCCGCTCCGGTGCATATGAGCACCGCGTCACTGATGGACCTGAGCTCCCTTATGGTGATGTTCCTGCCTATCACGACCCTGCCCTTGAACCTGACACCCGCTTCCTTGAGGAGACGCTCATAGCAGTCTATGTGCTCGGTCTTGAGCCTGAATTCGGGTATTCCGTACCTGAGAACTCCGCCGACCCGTTCGTGCTCGTCGAACATCGTCACTTCAATGCCTCTCTTCCTCAGAAGTATGGCGGCGGTGATGCCTGCAGGTCCCGCTCCGACTATGGAGACTTTCTTGCCGGTAGGGGCCGGGATGTCAAGTTTCACCTTATCGAGGTACGGGAGCGAAATCTCCTGCTCAATCTTGTACCAGTGCACAGGGTTCTTCTTCACGTTGAGTATGCAGTGGCCGTAACAGAGCCTGTTCCAGTCACATACCTGGCAGGTAATGGCGGATAGCGGATTGTTGTCGAAGAGCATCTTTGCAGCCTCTTCGAGCTTCCCCTCCCTATAGAGGCTCATGGCTTTGGGAATGTCGGTATGTACCGCACAATTGGCGCTGCAGCGCGCATTCTTGCACATCAGACACCTGTCTGCTTCTGGATTCTTCATGTCTTCTGGTTTAATTATCCTTCCCGGGGTCGTAAGATTGCGCAATATAAGGAGTTTTTTTCAAATCACCCACCCGCAGGGTGACAAACTGCCGTTCACGTTGCCATATTCGGACAAATGTCTACTTCTTCCGCTTGTGAATCAATTGCGATTGAATATGAATCATTATTTAAACTTTGTACGGGATGCCTCCGGAGGAGGGGTGGCAGAAAATGGCTAACTTGCATTCAGGTTCCCGCGTCCGCCTCTGGCGGTTTCCGGACGGGGCCCCATATGAACGAAATGACACTGAAACTTATGCGTAACAGACTTCAGGCTGCGATAGTTGCAGGCCTTTTCTCGACTCTGCCCCTGGCGGCACAGGAAAAGCAGGACGTGGTGCTATGGTATGACAAGCCGGCAGGCAACTGGCTCGAAGCCCTTCCGGTCGGAAACGGCCATCTGGGCGCCATGGTATTCGGAGGAGTGGAGGAGGAAGAACTCCAGCTCAACGACGACACCTTCTGGGCCGGTTCTCCGCACAACAACGACATGCCCCAGGCAAGGGAGCGTCTGGACGAGGTTCGCGAACTTATATTCAAGGGCGAGAACAAGAGGGCACAGGAAATCGCCGACAGCTGCTTCTTCTCGGGCAAGAACGGAATGAGCTATCTCACGCTGGGAAGCCTCGTGATGGATTTTTCATACGAACTCGACGGCCTTGCGGGCTACAGGCGCGAACTGGACATCTCCAGGGCGGTCAGCACCACCAGCTATGAGGCCGGAGGCATCAACTACACCAGGACCGTCTTCGCCTCCCTGGCGGATGATGTGATAGTCCTGCATATGAGGGCGGACAGGCCCGGCGCCATAAACGCCACGCTCACGTACCGCAGTCCGCTCAAGGACAACAGGGTGAGCACTGCTCCGGGGAGGGACAGCCGCAGCGCCTATCTCATTCAGGCCTGTCAGGGGCCGGACCAGGAAAATGTTCCCGGCAAGGTCGTGGCGGAGACCGTCACCAGGGTAAGCTGTGACGGACGCGTCCAGGCCGGTCCTTCATCAGTGACCGTCAGCGGGGCAGGGGAACTGACCCTGGTCATCGCGGCGGGCACCAACTTCGTCAGCTGGAATGATATATCCGGCAGCGGTTTCGCCAAGGCGGTGACAGCGCTCAAGGCCGTGGAGGGCAAGACCGTGGAACAGCTGCTCGCAGACCACGAAAGCATATACCGTGAGCAGTTCGACAGGGTAAGATTCACCCTTCCGCTGGGGGAGAACTCCTCCCTCGTAACTTCCGAGCGCGTAAGGCTCTTCAACGAAGGCCGGGACCCGTCGTTCGCGTCCCTGCTCTTCCAGTACGGCCGTTACCTGCTCATCAGTTCTTCACAGCCCGGCACTCAGCCGGCGAACCTCCAGGGCATATGGAACCGTCAGCCCAACGCCCCCTGGGACAGCAAGTACACCATCAACATCAACGCCGAGATGAACTACTGGCCGGCGGAGGTGACGAACCTGGGCGAGACCCACAGGCCGCTCTTCTCCCTTGTCAGGGACCTCTCGTCCAGCGGAGCCCGCACCGCCTCCACCATGTACGGGGCCAGGGGCTGGACTGCCCATCACAACACCGACATATGGCGTGTGGCCGGACCTGTGGACTATGCTGCGGCGGGGATGTGGCCCAGCGGCGGAGCCTGGCTCTCCCAGCACATATGGCAGCATTATCTCTACACCGGGGACAGGCAGTTCCTGGCGGACAATTACGACATCCTCCGGGGCGCGGCGCTGTTCTTCCTGGATTTCCTTGCCGAAGACCCGCGCAACGGCTATCTGGTCGTGGCTCCTTCGATGTCTCCCGAGCAGGGGCCTGTGACCGCCGGCTGCACCATGGACAACCAGCTTGTCCACGATGTCTTCGCGAATATGGCGGAGGCTTCCCGCATACTCGGTCTGGACCAGGCGCTCCGCGACTCCGTGGAAGCCGCTTCCGCAAAACTTCCTCCTATGAAGATCGGACGTTACGGGCAGCTTCAGGAATGGCTTGAGGATGTGGACGACCCTTCCAACAAGCACCGTCACGTTTCACATCTCTACGGACTCTATCCGGGCAACCAGATATCCCCGTACCACACACCGTCACTCTTCGGCGCAGCCAGGACCAGCCTTCTCCAGAGAGGCGACGAGGCCACCGGATGGAGCATAGGCTGGAAAATCAACCTCTGGGCAAGGCTTCTGGACGGAGACCACGCCTTCACCATAATCAGGAATATGATAAAGCTCATCCCGGCTTCGGAGGGCTTCTTCACCCGTTCCGACGGAAAATTGTATCCCAACCTCTTCGATGCCCATCCGCCTTTCCAGATAGACGGCAACTTCGGCTATACCGCAGGAGTGGCAGAGATGCTGCTCCAGAGCCACGACGGCGCGGTACACCTGCTGCCTGCATTGCCTGGAGCCTGGCCTGAGGGCAGAGTCAGCGGTCTGGTCGCAAGGGGCGGCTTTGAGCTGGCGATGGACTGGAGCGGCGGCAGCCTCGACAGGGTCAGCGTACTCTCCCGCAACGGTGGCTTGCTCAGGCTGCGTTCCTACGTGCCTCTCAAGGGCAAGGGCCTGAAGAAAGCCAAGGGCGCCTGTCCTAACCCGCTGTTCGCCCCTGCTGACATCACGGATTCAGCCGCAGGCACAAGCGAAGTTCCCCCGCTCAGACCGGTTTACGAATATGACGTCGTGACCCTTCCGGGACAGGTATATAAGTTTGAAAGGAAATGAGAATCAAGTACATACTGACAGGCCTGGCCTTGACGGCTCTGCTGTCCGCGTCGGCATATTCCCAGAATTCCAGGGTCCAGTTCAATTCCCTGGGCTGGGATTTCGGCGAGATGAGTGATGCCGAGGGGGCGGTGGAGCATGTCTACAGTTTCAGGAATGTCTCGTCCTCGGCGGTGAAGATCGGTTCTGTCAGCGTGAATTGCGGATGTCTGGAACTGGACTGGCCGCGTGAGGCGGTTCCTCCCGGAAAGACTGCCGACATAGTGATGCGTTTCTTTCCTGCAGGGAACGGAGGCGAGGTCATACGCAGCGCAGAAGTGTTCGACGACAGGGGAGAGCGGCTTGCGACACTCACAATGACCGCCTTCGTCGAGACGGAATATGCCGGACTGGAAGACGCCTACCCCGTGACCCTGCTTCCCGGACTCGCGGCACAGCGGGAGAAGGTTTCTTTCGGGTATATGGCTCCGTGTTCCCGTGACCGGAAAACTGTGAGATTGGCCAATCTGACCGACAGCGTGCTGACTCTCAAGGCCATATGCGAAGACCCGTCCTCCATGTTGAGCATTGAATGCCCCGGCTGCATAGGCCCCCGTTCCGAGGCGGTGATGGTGCTGGAATACCGTATTCCCTGCGAGGAAGGACTATGCGGGACTGCATATGACAGGGTGCTGCTGATGAGCGGCGGCAAAGTGGCATCCAAGGCGCTACTCGCCGACTGCATATACCTTGAAAAACCTTCAGCGGAAGGTCCGGTGCCTGTGCTGAGGACGTATCCTTCCGTTGCACCGCTGGAGAAATCCTGGTTTTCAAGGACATACTCAGGTACAGTTCTGCTTGAGAATGCCGGGGATGCTCCGTTGGAGATAAGGAAAGTCATATCCGACGCCGTACTCGGCCTCAGTGACGGAACCATACTGGCTCCGGGGGAAAAAATCCGTGTGAAGGCAAGTTCCGATCAGACGCAGTTCCGTGCGGAATTGTTTACGAATGATCCCAAAAGACCATATAAGGAATTGATATTCAAACTAACTCAATAATTAAACAACTTATTTATGAAAGCCAGATTTTTGATTGCGGCACTTGCTGCCGTCGCGATGCTCCAGTCCTGCTCCGAGAAGCAGAGTTATGAGTATCCATTCCAGAATCCGGACCTTCCAAGGGAGGAAAGGGTGGAGAATCTCCTCTCCCTCCTCACTCCTGACGAGAAGATCGGACTTATGATGAACAAGACCATTTCCATCGACCGTCTCGGCATTCCTTCATACAACTGGTGGAGCGAGGCCTGCCATGGAGTAAGGGAGGACGGCTACACCGTCTATCCGCAGAACATCGGTCTCGGCGCCACTTTTGACGCTGACCTTGTGTATGAGGTGTTTACAACCGTATCCGATGAGGCCAGGGCCAACTGGAACCGTTCCACACAGGATTTCAATGTGGGACCTGACGCCCGCTACTATCCTGAGAAGAGCCCGGGACTTTCATTCTGGTGTCCTAACGTCAACATATTCCGTGACCCGAGGTGGGGAAGGGGACAGGAGACCAACGGTGAGGACCCGTATCTGACCAGCGTGCTCGGAGTACAGACCGTAAGGGGTATGCAGGGTGACAATCCCGAGTATTACAAGACCCACGCCTGCGCAAAGCACTATGCCGTGCACAGCGGACCGGAGCCTCTCCGCCACAGTTTCGACGCGAGGGTTTCGATGAGGGATCTCTGGGAGACCTATCTTCCTGCATTCAAGGCGCTTGTGAAGGATGCCGACGTGCGTGAGGTGATGTGCGCATACCAGAGGTACGAAGGTGTGCCTTGCTGCACCAACGAGCGTCTCCTCCAGGACATACTCCGCAACAAGTGGGGCTATGAGGCCATAGTCCTGACCGACTGCGACGCCATCAACAACTTCTACACAAAGGGTCAGCACGAGACCCATCCTGACGCGCTCTCAGCCAGCGTCGATGCCGTTCTCAACGGTACCGACCTCGAGTGCGGAAGAAGCTTCAGGTCCCTGTACGGCTCAGTCGAGAAGGGTATCATCAAGGAGTCCGAAATCGACGAGCATCTCCGCATACTCCTCAACGGTATGATGGAGCTCGGTCTCTTCGATCCTAGGGAGAGGCTTCCTTGGTCCGATATACCTGAAGAGGTCATCAGCTGTGAGGAACACGACGCCCTTGCGGTGAAGGCGGCCCAGGAGTCAATGGTGCTTCTCAAGAACGAAGGCGTGCTTCCTCTTTCCAAGGATGTGAAGAAGATCGCCGTTTTCGGTCCTAACGCGGCCAATGTGGACATGCTCAACGGAAACTACGGCGGAACCCCTACCGAGGAGCACAAGCGCTCCCTCGTGGACGGCATCAGGGCAGCGGTTCCGGGTGCGGAGGTCATCTATTCAGAGGCCTGCAGCCTTCTGGACGACTACAACACAATCAACCATATTCCTGATTTCAATGACGGAAAGGGTCTCAAGGCTGAATTCTTCACCGGAAGGTCGCTTTCAGGCAGCCCTGTCAAGTCTGCATATTACACCGACGCAATCAATTTCAGCACTTTCGGTGCCTGGGGTTTCGCTGAGGGTGTCGATGCCGATGAGGTGGCGGTAAGGCTTTCAGGTACGCTCAAGCCTGATTTCACCGGTTCCCTCAAGTATTTCATATCTTCCGACAACGGCTACAGGCTCAAGGTCAACGGAAAGACCGTCGAGGAGAGCAAGGGTTCCGCATCCCGCGGATTCGGAAGAAGGAATGCCATTCCTGCATACAAGGAACTCAAAGTCGAGGCAGGCAAGAGCTATGACATCGCTGTCGAGTATGTCAGGGGTAACGGTCCTTTCGCCATGCTTTCCGCACAGTTCTGCGAGAGGATACTCGCTGACTTCTCCGGTCTTGCAGCACAGGCTGCCGACTGCGACGCCATCATAGTTATAGGCGGTATCACCGCCCAGCAGGAAGGCGAAGGCGGAGACAGGGCCGATATGGAATTCCCTAAGGTTCAGCAGAGGCTCGTCAGGGCTATGCACGAGACCGGCAAGCCTGTCATCCTCGTGAACTGCTCAGGTTCCGCAATGGCATTCGCATCCATCGAGGACCAGTATGACGCTCTCATCCAGGCGTGGTATGGCGGACAGGGCGGTGCCAAGGCTCTCGCAGACATCATCTTCGGTGACTGCAACCCTTCAGGAAAGCTTCCTGTCACCTTCTATGCTTCAACAGACCAGCTTCCTGACTTCCTGGACTACAATATGGACAACAGGACCTACAGGTACTTCAAGGGCACTCCTCTCTATCAGTTCGGTTACGGTCTGAGCTACACCAGCTTCGACATCGACGGAGGCAAGCTCTCCAGGAACTCCGTTCAGGCGGGCAAGGGTGTGGACATCATCGTCAACGTGAAGAATACCGGCGACCGTGAGGGTACCGAGGTTGTTCAGATATATGTGAAGAGCCTTGACAATCCTGACGCTCCTATCAAGTCCCTCAAGGGCTTCCAGAGGGTTGACCTCAAGGCCGGACAGAGCAGGAAGGTGAAGATTTCTCTCGATGCTGACGCGTTCGCATATTACGATGAGTCTGTGGATGAGGTGGCTCCTCGCAAGGGCAGGTACCAGATTCTCTACGGAAATTCATCCGCTGATGCAGACCTGAAGGCTATTGATTTTGAAGTGCTTTGATGATTATGATTAGAAGGATATTGGCGGCTGCGGCCCTTCTGGCCTGCATAGCCTGTGGAAGGACTCCGGCGGAAACCGCGACCGAAGTCCGTACCGTAGAAGACGGCGGCACCGGTCCCTATAAGGCCGTTATGGTCACAGAACCGAGCCTTGACGCCCACACCATTTTCCGTCCGGCGGACCTCAAGCCTTTCGGAAAGAAGAACCCGCTCCCTGTCCTGGTATGGGGCAACGGAGCCTGCACCAACAGTCCGTGGGAACACAAGAATTTCCTCAGCGAAATCGCTTCGCACGGGTATATGGTCATAGCCATCGGATATATGCCTCCGGAGGACGGAAGTCCTTACAGAGGGGCTATGTCCAAGGCCGAACAGCAGACAGAGGGCATAGACTGGGCATTCGACAGGAATGCCGACAGGGAAAGCCCATATTACGGTAAACTTGATCTGGAGAATATTGCAGCCGCAGGTATGTCCTGCGGCGGTCTCCAGACCCTTGCCAACTGCGCTGACGAAAGGCTCAGGACCATAATGATATGCAACAGCGGTCTGTTCATAAATCCGCTTCAGGCCGTTCCGGGTATGCCTATGCCTGAGAAGAGCCAGCTTGAGAGAATCCATACTCCGGTGATGTACCTGCTCGGTGGTCCTGACGACATTGCATATGGCAACGGTATGGATGATTTCAGCCGCATCGATCACGTTCCGGCAGTTGCCTGCAACTATCCCGTAGGTCACGGCGGAACCTACGGACAGCCCCATGGCGGTGAGTTCTCGATTCCGGCCATTGCCTGGCTTGACTGGCAGCTCAAGGGTGACGCCGAGGCTGCAGCCATGTTCAAGGGGGATCCTTGTCCTCTTGCCCGGCGCGAAGGCTGGACCGTAGAAACCAAGAATCTTGACTAGAATTTGAAGAAAGGACTCCTGCGACAGGAAGCCCTATCTTATCCTTACACGATGGGAGGATGGCCTTTTTGGCTGTCCTCCCATTGCTTTCTGTGCTTTTTGCTTCCACCCGGTACAAATAGCATTGTTTCGGGGAAGCCAGTGGGCTATTGCCGTTCCAGGTGGAAGCTGATTCTTTCCATCTGGAACGCCATTCTGTGATACTGACCGTGAATGAGGCATTGCCGTTCCAGGTGGGAGGCCAAATGTGGCGTCAAGGATGCATGGGATTCGAGATTGGGGCGAACGGCCACGAATTCAGGCTTTTCCATTGACTTAAAAGCCTGACATCAGACATTCACAACGCCGTGGCCGGGCGATGGCGGATGCAGACCCTAGCCGCCCGCGGCTGTGAGCGGGTGTCTCTCGCGCAGCGAGAGACGGGATGAAGCGCGAAGCGCGGAAGGTCTGCACTGCCACTGGCAAGGCCTCGGCCGGAATCAGTGTCATTCCAAGCACCGGCAACGCCGCGGCCCGAATCGAGGCTTTCCCTGAAAAGTCAAGGCCACGGCCAAACTCGGAAGCGCAAGCGCCGCCCACCGTCAACCCTCAGAGCGAGAGTGCTTTTTCAATGACCGGAAGCACGGTCTTCTCCATGACGTCATAGCCTGCAGAGACAGGATGGCAGCCGTCTTCTGAATAGATCTTTGGAAGCGCACCCGTGGCATCGGTCATGGCACTGTGGTAATCCACATAAAGCAAACCCTGCACGTCGGCATATTCGCGGATAAGGATGTTCAGGGCCATTATGTCTTCGGCCGGCCTGGCCTCAGGGTTCCAGAAGAAATGGTTGCAGGGGAGTACGCTTGTCAGCACCGGAGTAATGCCGTGGCTTTTCGCAATGTCGCACATGGATTTGATAATATCCACGACATCGCTGTGGCTGATTTTGCCGTTGTTGCCGGCTATGTCGTTCGTGCCGCAGTTGATGACCACGACCTTCGGGTTCAGGGCCACGACATCGCGCTGGAAACGGCATAGCATCTGCGTCGAGCACTGCCCGCTTATGCCCCTGCCGGCAAAATTGTTGGAAGTGAAGAAGTCCGGATGCTGTCTGAACCAGAATTCTGTTATGGAATCACCCATGAACACAACCTCCGGGGCCTGGGTAAGAGCCTGGTTGGCAGCCTCATAATACCCGAACTTTCCCCAATCATAAGTACTGCGGTCGAAACCGCCCTGTGCAAAGGCCTGCAACGTCATTAATGCCAGGACCACAGTTATAAGAATCTTCTTCATATGCGGGAACAGTAAGAAATCATCAAAATCACACCCGAAAACACAAAGGGTGTCCTCCGTTACGGAAGACACCCAAATATACGAATTTCTCTGAATATGCCTACTTGCGGGCCTTGAGATTCCACTTGCAGTTGTCGCTGCTGAAGTCGAACTTGCAGAGGCTCACTGAACTGTCACCGATGGAGGTGAGGACATATGTTTCCTTGCAGCTGCATCCAGGGATAGCCTTAGGCATGATCCTGTAGGTGCCGTCGGTGAGCATATCGATTCGCCAGAGCTGCTCATCAGCGCCTGTGAATGCAGGAACGGTGGTGAGGTCGGCGCCTTCGGTAGCTGCGAGAGCCCTGTCGGTGCCTGCAATGGTGATCTTGAAATATGGACCTGCGAGAGTGCCTCCGAGTTCAGGACAAGGAGTGAGGACCCACTTCTGGTGAGGACGTGACATGTAGTCGTTTGCACGAACGTCGATGTTGCCGGTCGGCCAGCTGCCGATGACCTCCTCGAGCTTCATGTTCGCTATAGGAGGAATCACCTCGTCAGGGTTCATGCCCCGTCTCATCCTGGCAACGTTCATACGAGGAAAGTCCACCTCAAGTTCAAGAGCATAGCCCCTGCGTACAGACTCGATCTCGTAAGTGCCTGCCTGAACCATCTCGCCTGCTACTGGCCACCCGTCCTTCCATACGATAGGGCGTATCGCGAGCACGCTTCTTCCTCCCTGGTCAAGGTCAGCCTCCCAGTGGAAAGACATCTTCTCGACACCTTCGCTGTCAATCCAGCGTCCGAAGTGACCTGCTCCCATGGCCCTGTCTTCGGCTGCCACGACCATCTTGCCGCCGCCTCTGAGCATATCCCTTCCCATGTTGTCGATGAAAGGACCGTTAGGACTCTTTGAACGGCCGACCACGATGTTGTAGGTGGAGTTCACCCCGTCGCAGCAGGTACCGTGGGTTCCGAGGAGATAGTACCAACCGTCGCGGTACATCATAGTTGTAGCCTCGCAGTCGATGGCTACGTCGATAGGCTCGCTGCCTTCCTTCCTCGCACCGGTCTTAGGGTCGAGCTCGACCTGGCGGATGAAGCCGAAATAGGTACCGTAGGTGAGCCAGAGCCTTCCGTCAGGACCCATCAGGAGACCAGCGTCGATAGCGTCGCAGTCCTCGTCATATTCGGAAGCCGCAACTTCGATAGGCTCGGTGTACTTGAAATCAGGAGAGTTCGGGTCGAGGGTCTTGTTCCACATCGTGAGGACCTTGCCGCTGTGACCGCCGCCGAGTCCGCCACCTGTGGCGCTGTAGGCGATGAGATATCTGTCGCCTATCTTGATGGCATCCGGAGCAGCTCCGCCGCCCGGTCTTACCGCACCGCTCTTCCAGGTCCATCCGTCCTCAGAGATGAGTCCGCCGCCACCTGTTCCGAAGGTGTAATACTTTCCGTCACACTCCATTATGGTTGAAGGGTCATGGATGTATGGCTGTCCTATCTGTGCCTTCGCCGCCAGGGACACAAGCATAAGTGCGGCGGCGCTCAAGTATATTTTCCTGTTCATCTTTCTGACTATTTGAAGCTTACGCTAATGTTTCTCACTGGATTGCCCGCCTCGTCAAGGAAGCGTGCGCAGAAATCGCTCATACCCGGGCCGTTGATTACGGCACCCCTGAGGACATTCTTGCCCTTCTTGAGGGTTATCCTCTTGGACACGCAGTCATCCATGACCATACGGCGGTCGTTGGAGAGGATGAGAACCTCTTCTCCGTTGAGCCACCACTGGGACGCTGAATTGGAACCGACTGCCAGTCTCACTTCCATATCCTCTTCGCAGTTGATTACGGTAACTGCCCAGAATATGGCGTTGTAGTGCTCCTTGTAATAGCAGTCCGCAAAGCGGAAGAGTTTTACATTGAAGAGTTTCGAGTCAAGGGCGTGCCATACGAGGGTGGCCTTCTGCTGCTCGATCTTAGGGGGCTCCATTGAGAAACGGTTCACAGGAGCGGCCTTAGGGTCGACAATCTGCACCTCTACCATGGCCTTCACTTTCTGTCCGTCTTCTGGAATGATGGTCATCTGATTCTCAAAATACGGCTTGGCGAACTGCTCCCTGATGTAGCTGTCGGTGAATACGGTGTTGGACCTGTTCGGCTTTCCGATAGGTTCGAGAAGATTCCAGCGCCTGATGAAGCCGTCGGCGTCAGGTGTTGCAACGGCCTCGGTCGGGGTCTTGAAGTAGTTGTCGAAAATCGGATTGACCTTCTCCTTCTTCCCGGCAGCGGATGCCTGAAGGCTGACCAGGGCGCACATGCCGAGGGTCAGCAATAGATTTTTTGTCAAGCGGTTCATAAATGTTGATGATATTTGTTTTGGTATGTTCAGTGTCATCGGTGGACAAGCGTGGTGGATAAATCGCCGCAGCCTGCCCGGGTTGTCACAAAGATACCAAGACAGCCTCTCAACCCTTTCAAATATTGTGTCATTTTGTTTCAAATACGCTCTTTGTGCCCTTGCGGGAATCCCGGTGACACGGAAACAAGATGCTTTTTGCTATCTTTACTGAACCAAAAAAACCACAAGCGATGATGAAACCACTATTAAAGAGAAGTCTTGCGGCTTCGTTGCTCTCGGTTGCCCTCTGTGCATCCGTGAACGCTACCGGAGACAAGACTGTTCCGATTTATCAGAACTGTTCATATTCCTTTGAGGAAAGGGCGGCAGACCTTGTGTCCAGACTCACCCTCGAGGAGAAGCAGAGCCTTCTGGGCAACAATATGGCTGCAGTGCCGAGACTCGGCATCAAGAGCTACAATGTCTGGAGCGAGGCTCTCCACGGAATTCTTTCCGGAGCCAATCCTTCAGTCGGCCTGCTCGGACCTACCTCGTTCCCGAACAGCGTCGCCCTCGGTTCGACCTGGGATCCTTCCATAGTCGAGAGGATGGCGGGCGCAATCGCCGACGAGGCTCGTGCAACCTTCCAGACCGGCACCAAGGGCCTTACCTTCTGGTCACCGGTGGTGGAGCCTGTAAGGGACCCGCGCTGGGGAAGGACAGGTGAGTCATACGGAGAAGACCCGTATCTCGTGAGCGAGATGGCCGGAGGCTATGTCCGCGGACTCATGGGCCCGGACGAGCGCTACATGAAGGCCGTCCCTACCGCAAAGCACTACTTTGCGAACAACAGCGAGTTCGACCGCCACGTCGGCAGCTCGAATATGGACAGCCGTGACATGAGGGAGTTCTACCTCTACCCTTACAAGGAGCTCATCGAGAACGACAATCTTCCTTCGATAATGTCGTCCTACAATGCCGTCAACCACGTGCCTACCTCGGCCAGCGTGTTCTACCTCGACTCCATCGCCAGGAGAACCTACGGACTGAACGGATATGTCACCGGTGACTGCGCAGCCATAGACGACATCCATTCAGGACATTACTATGCCGACGACTATCTCGAGGCCACTGCCTACGGTCTCAAGGCCGGCGTGGACTCGGACTGCGGAAGCATATACCAGAGATATGCCATCGAGTCCCTCGAGAAGGGTCTCATCACCATGGCGGACATTGACCGCGCCCTCGTGAATATGCTGACCATACGCTTCCGTACCGGTGAGTTCGATCCGGAGCCTATGGTGCCATATACCAAATATCCGGCTTCGATGGTAAGTTCGCCTGCGAACAGGGCTCTGGCTGCTGAGATTGCGGCAAAGACCCCTGTGCTCCTCAAGAACGAAGGTGCTGTGCTTCCTATCGATTTGAGGAAAGTCGGCAAGATAGCGCTCATCGGCCCGCAGGCTGACGACGTGGAGCTAGGACCATATTCAGGAAGGCCTGAGGAGTCCTCGAAGATTACTCCGTACGCTGCTTTCAGCAAGTACATCAAGGACGGTGGATATCCTGTCGAGCTGAACCTCGTGAACGGTGCCAATGCCAAGAGCAAGAGCAACCTGCTCTATGTGGCATATTTCGAAATCGAGAAGACCGACGGAAAGGTCACCAGGTATGACGCGACCAAATACACCGCGTCAGCTCCGGGCATCACCGTGGGTTCCGGTATGGGAACAGAGGAGCAGGTACGTTCAATCGACGACGGCTCCTGGACCGCATATGACAACATCGACATCACCGATATCGAGAACATCACCGTCGGACTCAACATCCCTACCGAAGGCGGTATAGTCGAAATCAGGACAGGCAGCCCTGACGGCAACCTCATCGGCCGCATCGAGGCCACCAAGGCTTCAGGCGCAAGGGTAGGCGGCGTATATGGCGCCAGCATGCCTATGAAGATTCCTGCCCTCAAACTCGGTTTCAATGAGCCTCAGACCCTCTACCTGGTCTACAAGGCCCCTACCGACGGCCCTATCGACGAGGAAGTGCTCAAGGTGGCAAGGGAAGCCGACATGGCCATAGTCTTTGTCGGCACTGATGAGAACACCGCCACCGAGGAGGCGGACCGTCTCACACTCGATCTCCCGGGCAACCAGCTCGACCTTATCAAGGCCGTGGCTTCCGTGAACAGCAGGACCATAGTAGTGATGCAGACCCTCGGATGTGTCGAGGTCGAGGAATTCAAGAACCTCGCTTCCGTTCCGGGCATAGTCTGGACAGGCTACAACGGCCAGGCTCAGGGTGACGGCATCGTGAAGGTGCTCACCGGCGAGGTCAATCCGGGCGGAAAGCTCAACGCCACCTGGTACAGGAGCGTGAAGGATCTCCCTGCTATCACCGACTACACCCTCCGCAAGAGCGCGAAGACCAACGGACGTACCCTCTGGTACTTCGACCAGCCGGTTTCCTACGAGTTCGGTTACGGTCTTTCCTATACCACATTTGAATATGGCAACTTCAGCATCGACCGCAGCAGCTTCACTCCGGGTGACGTCATCACTCTCAGAGTGGACGTGAAGAACACCGGTTCCTGCGACGGAGACGAGGTTGTCCAGGTCTATGTGACCACACCTGACGCCCCTGCATCACTCCAGAGGCCTATCAAGAGGCTCAAGGCATTCCGCAGGGTTACCATCCCTAAGGGCCAGACCAGGACTGTCGAGCTTAAGATCAATGCCGACGACCTCTGGTTCTGGGATATGGACAAGGACAGGATGTGCTATGACCAGGGCCGCTACGTATTCGAGTTCGGTTCTTCTTCCAAGGACATCAGGGGCACCGTATCCGCAAGGATGACAGGTTCCCTCGACCAGCAGGTCAAGCTCATAGTCGCTGACTGCGGCAGGACAGTGCTCGAGATAGGAGAGACCGTGGACGCAAGGTTCACCGCAGCCCTCAATGACGACAGCTTCCTCGATGTGAAGGGCAGCGATGCCAAGTGGAGCAGCAACAACCCTGACGTGGTTTCAGTGGATGCTTCCGGCAAGATGACCGCCAAGTCCATGGGCGTTGCGACCATCACCTGCCGCTACAGCTACAAGGGCAGGACCGTCACCGACGATTTCGCGGTAAAGGTGATGCCTGACCTCAGCCTCAAGTCCCTCAAGGTTGCAGGCAAGCCTGTCAGCCTCAACGGGTCACGCCAGTTCTCATTCCTGCGCAAGGCTTCTTCCAATGCTCCTGCAGTGGAGGCTGTGGCAGCCGACCCTTCACTCCGTCTGGAGATTGAGCAGGCTAAGGCCGTTCCGGGCACCGCTGCAGTGAACGTCATCGATGACGCAACCGGAGACAGCCGCGAGTATCTCGTGAACTTCGGCACCAAGGCGGTTTCTGACAATTTCGACAAGGGACTCGGCAGCCAGTGGACCGTGCTGAGGAAGGATGCTTCCCTCATCTCCACCGATGGCGCAGCTCTCAGCCTGACTTCAGGCAAGGGCGACATCACCCAGGGCGGAAACGAAGCATCCAACATAGTGCTCCAGAGCGCCAACAGCGACTGGACCGCGACCGTGAAGCTCAGTTGCGCCCAGACCCCTGCGGCACCTGCACAGAACGCCGCCCTCCTGGCATATCAGGATGACGACAATTTCGTGAAACTTGCATATGCGGCTGTCTTCAACTTCAGGAGACCTGCCCAGAGCCCTGCCCAGACCGGTCAGATCCAGATTGTAGTGGAGGAGAATGGCAACCAGAAGACCTCCCTCAACGTGAATCTCGCAGAGGCGGGAATCAAGGACAACACTCTCTGGCTCAGGCTTGAGAAGAAGGGCAGCACTTATGTGGGATACTATTCCGCAGACGGCAGGAACTTCGTCGAGGCCGGCAGGGTAGAGGCTGTCCTCAAGGATGTTCAGGCCGGCCTTATGGCTGCAGAAGGCACCATGCCTGCAATGGGCCGCTCGTTCGGCAACATGCAGATGCCTTCATCTCCGGCCCTCAAGGCGACCTTCGACAACTTCAGCATAGTTTCAAAATAGGCTGAACCTTATATGAACGTTATGAAAGGGGAGCGCACGCTTGTCTGCGGTATGAGCCGTTTGGCAGGAGCGGTTGCGCTCCTCTTCTCTTTTTGCGCCTTTTCCCCGGCCTCTGACGGGCTCGGCGCTCCCGTGGGCTACCGTGCCGTCACTGAATGGGGAGACGCTGTCCTGGCTTGCGGAACGGGCGACAGGATCCATATCCTGGACAGCGGGGGCAGCATAGTCTCATCCTTCCCCCTGGACACCGTCCGCATCCTCACCGACATCGCGGCCATAGGGGAAAGCGCCCTATGTATCGGGGATGACGGGGCCGTGCTGCTGCTTGAAAACGGCAGCGCCACCGCCCTGGATTTCTACGGAATCAGGCCACAATGCGCAGAAGCCTTCCGCGGCTGCTTCCTGCTTGCCTGCGACGGAGCCATATTCACACTTGACAGGGATCTTTCCTTCGTCAACGCGACTGCTCGTCTCACGCGCGGGAGCATAATCTCGATGTCTGCATATGGCGACAGCCGCGTATGTGCGCTGAGTGACGAGGGGGAGTTCATTTTCTCTTCTGACGGGCAGAGCTGGGAGTATCTGGACTTCAACCGGGAATATGAAGGCTATTATCCTGAACTCAGGCCTGTCTGCGTCGCTGCCGGAGCGGCTTCCTATGCCCTTGTGGGGTCGGGACCGGATGGCCGGCCCCTGCTTTTCCTGTCTTCCACGGGGACGGTATGGAACCCGAGGGAACTGACCGCTTCTGAATATGCCCTTGACGAGAGCGTGAACCGCCTCGTATATGACCCCTGGGGTGACCGTATGGTGCTTCTCTGTAGCGGGGGGACGGTGTTCTATGTCCCGGGCTGCTCGCACTGCAATTCCTTCAAAAAGACAAGGGCGGACAATCTTTACGACGCCCGCCCCATGCCAGGTTCACTTATGGTCTTCGGAGACGATTCATTTGTCACTCTCCTCTGAATTATCCTTCTCGTCAGCATCTCCTTCCTCTCCCTTGAGGCGCTTCACGAAGTTGGAAGGCGAGATGTTGAACTGTTTCTGGAAACTCGTCGCGAAATATGAAGGCGAAGAGAAGCCCACGAGATATGCCACCTCGTTGATCCTGTATTTCTGTGAAGAGAGCATCTCCGCTGCCTGCTTCAGTCTGCAGAGCCTGATGTATTCGTTGATGTTCAGGCCGGTGTTAGCCTTCACCTTTCTGTAAAGGGTGGACTTGCTGGTGCCGAGCAGGTCTGTTATCATCTCTATGTTCAGGTTGTGGTCTGCCAGATGCTTTACGATTATGTCGTGTAGCTTGTCCATGTACTCCTGGTCCACATTGCTGACAGTCACGCTGTTGAAGTGGGTGAGAGGGGAGTTCATGAACTGCTGGTAGGTGATTTCCCTGTTCTTGAAGAGCGAGTTGATGTTCGCCCTCAGCAGATCGATGGAGAACGGTTTCTCGATATATCCGTCCGCACCTACCTGAAGGGTCTCCATACGGGTTTCTATGCCAACCGCGGCGGTCAGGAGTATCACCGGAATGTGGCTGAACTCGGTGTTGCTCTTGATTTCGTTGCAGAGCTGGCAACCGTCCATGATCGGCATCATGATGTCGCTTATGACTATGTCGACCCTCTGTTTCCCGATGATTTCGAGCGCATCCGCTCCGTTTGCCGCAAGCAGTATGTTGTACTGGTCAGAAAGTTCATTTCCTATGTATGACCTCATCTGGCTGTCATCTTCCACGACAAGGGCCGTATGCCTGCTGTTGCTCCACTCCTCCTTCTTCTCCACCGCAAGTCCCGGGGCCTCCTCCTGCTGCTGGAGTTCAACCTGCTCCGGCTGGGTCAGAGGCAGTTCGAACACGAAGGAGTTGCAGTCCCTGACGGCAGTGTCCAGATAGAGGTTGCCGTTGTGGAGTCTTGCCATTGACCTTGCATATGGCAGGCCGAGTCCGGTGCCGTTGCTCTTCTGGATAGTGGATTCATTCTCAAGCTGGTAGAATATCTTGAATATGTTCTCGCTCTCGTCCGCAGGTATGAGCTTGCCGTTGCTGTCGACCCTGATGACCACCTTGTCCTCTTCCTTCTTCAGAACCAGTTTTATCTGTCCGTCGCCATATTTCACGGCATTGGAAAGCAGGTTGCTGATTATGGTCGAGATGACGTCCTCCGCGCAAGGGATGATTATCGGCTCATCCGGAATGTCGGTCTCTATCCTGATGTGCTGCTCAAGCGCCGACTGGTCGAAGTACGAGCAGGTGGTGCGCACTATCTTGCACACATCCTTCTCGATGTAACGCAGCTTCTTCTCGCTGGAATCCATCTTGCGCATATCCAGAAGCTGGTTTGTGAGGTTGAGCAGCCTGTTCGTGTTCGCCTGGATGGTGAGCAGGTCCTTCTTTGACGTAGGGGTGTAGTCCTTCTCCTTGATTATCTTGTCAAGAGGCATCTTGATGAGGGTCAGTGGCGTCCTGAGCTCGTGGGTGATATTGGTGAAGAAACTGATTTTCGCGTTGTAGATTTCTTTCTGTTTCTCATTCTCAAGCTTTGAAATCTGATGAGCCCTGTGGATGTCCCTTCTCCTGTTCAGCATCCAGATTGATGCGAGCAGGACTAGGATTCCTAATATGCCGTACAGGATTTTTGCGACAGCGCTCTGGTAGAATGGCGGCGAGACTATGATTTTCAACACTTTCTGCTCCGACTTCCCGGAACCTCCCAGTATGCTGAGCGTGAAGGTATACTGGCCCGGATGGATGTCCACGAACCTTATGGAGCCCTCCGTGGTCGTGCCGCTGACGCTGTTCTTGCCCTTGCTGAGGGAATAATTGTATACTATGGCCTGAGGAATCGAGAATTCTGTGATGGCATATTTGATCGAGAGCGAGGAGACATCCCTGCTGCGCACCTTGACTGTGCCTGACTCGAGTATGGACTTGCCCTCTTCGCTCAGTTCCGTTCTCTGGCTTTCCGTCTCCGCCGTGACTGCCGTAATGTAGAGCTTGGCCTTGGATATCTGTTCGCCTATCCTTTCAGGCGAAAAGCAGAACAGGCCCTGCGTGGTTCCGAAATAGAGATTGCCTCCGCGGGTGCTGTAACTGGAATTGTAGTTGTACTGGTCTCCGATAATCTTGCCTCTCCCGAAAAGGATTTCCCTGACTTTCGTAGTTTCTCCGTCGATCATGGTGATACCCCTCGATGTGGAGATCCATATGTTGCCGTCCCTGTCTTCGGCTACGGCCGAACAAACGTTGGATGGCATGCCGTTTTCCATATTGAGATTACCGAACTCGAAGACTCCGCTCGCAAGGTCTTCCAGTCCTGCCCAATAAACTCCTCCACCCTCGGTTGTTATCCATATGCGTCGGTGGGAGTCCTCGAACAGGGATGTTACCATATCCGAAGTGAGTCCGTGTGAATTCCCCTTGGTGCTGATGAGTATCGTTTCCAGCGCATCCTTCTGGAGATAGTTGAGTCCTCCTCCATATGATCCTATCCAAACCCCGTGGTTGCTGTCCTCCAGTATGTCGTGGACTATGCCTTGAGTGAACCGTTTGTCTTTGACCAGAGCTTTCTCTGCAAGGTCATACAGATATATCCCTGCAGTGCCGCCAACCAGAATGCCGCCGTCGGATGTGATTTCAACCGCATACAGGTTGGCCATCGGCGCCGGTATCGTCCTGACTATCCTTTCCTCGAATATGTCGAACACCATCAGGCCGTCCGCATGCGTGGCGAGATATACCTCCCGTCCCTTGCTCGCCAGACCCTGGATGTTCACGGGT
The DNA here is from genome assembly GCA_016295455.1 of Bacteroidales bacterium. GTDB lineage: Bacteria > Bacteroidota > Bacteroidia > Bacteroidales > UBA932 > Cryptobacteroides. Next base: position 19,435 of record JAEDLE010000006.1, on the reverse strand, counting down.
TCGCCACGGATGTTCCTCACAGGATACGACTTCATCTGGTCTTTCGGCATATTCAGGCAGTTGAACCCTCCGTCCTCGGTTCCTATCCAGAGGTTTCCGTAGATGTCCGGGCATATGGCGCGGACGAATTTGCCGGAGAGGGCGTTCCTGGATGTGTTCTGATAGTATATGCGTATGAGGTCCTTGTTGTTCTGCCAGAGGTTCAGGCCGTTGTAGAGGGTTCCTATCCACACGTTGCCCTTCCTGTCGCAGGACATGGACCAGAGGTCGTTTCCTGAGAGGGAATGGATATCGTTGTCGTTTTCCTTGATTATCTGGGCCTGTCCGCCCTTGAGAATTACGAGACCGTCCGAGGTTGCTATCCAATACTCGTTTTCTGCCCTCATCAATATGGCACGGAGTTCCCTGTGGGTGTCTTTCTCCTGGTAAATGCATTCTGCTGTGTTTGATATTGTATTGACCAGCAGTAACTTCTTGCTTTGGGTAGTGACGAGCAGATGGTTGGGGCCAGCGGGCTGGATCAGATGCAGCCTCTCGTTGTTGGGCTGGCCGTTGACAATTATCACATTTTCCTCGAACACTCCGCTGCTCTTGATGAAACAGTACAGGGAATTCTTGCCGTTTATGGTGAACCACGGAACACCGTTGCTGTCCACGCAGGCATACTGTGCCCTGATATGCAGGTCGGCAGGGTAATGGGTGAGTTTGTCCTTGTCTTCCTCATAGTGATATAGCGCCAGGGCTCTGGTCTCGACTATCCAGACATCGTTGTCGTGTCCTGCGGCTATGCAGAAAGACATCACGTGTTCAAGCCCGGGCACTCTGTCGGCCTTGCCGCTGTGCCTGTCATAGCGTCCCACTCCGGAATTTGAAGAAAACCAGATGTCTCCGTCCGAGTCCTCGCAGAGCGCGCTTATGGTTCCTGTCAGCAGACCGGTGCTTTCAAGCTCCTGGGGAACCATATAATTCGCTCCGTCGTAACGGCAAAGGCCGTCTTTGGTTCCCAGCCATACGAATCCGTCGCTGTCTGCAATGCAGGAAATGATTGATTCATTGGGTATTCCCGAGTCGCTGCGGAAAGTTGTGAAGTAATAATGTTCTTCAGCGGCTGCATTTATCCCTGTAAGCAGGAACAAGGCTGCTGCCATCCGCAAAATCGTTCTTTTGAGCATACTTTTAAAATTGATTCAGCGTTTCCGGTTATAAGTTTAATTCAGCCGCAAGTTAGGAAATTTAAATGTCATAAATCATTCAAAAGTATTCTTTATGGTTTCGGAGTATTGAAACTGTGCTGATTGAAATAGACGAAATATGTAATTAAATCGGAGCTGCTTCATATACCGGTCTCAAATGTTGCGCCCGGATTACCGTATTCGTCCGATATTGCTTTGGACAGTGATTCCGGATGAGTCCGATACCTGCGATGAATATGTCTATCCGGCTTAATATACTGAATGGGACAGATAGATCCTTAGCCCTTGAACGGAGCTTGCAGCCTGGCCGTCCCTTGCCGGAATCCGGACCTGAAAGATATATTCTGACTATTTTGGGCAAGTCCATCTCTTGCCAGACGTTTTTTTCTACTACCTGCAAGTGTTATGGGTTCGTATTATCAAATTTTTGCCAAAGTTTTTTGCGATTTATCCTAATTATTAAATATTGTTATCAAAATCAACAGATGTATCGCCGCTGAAAACGTTTTAAGGGTTTTTGTGTTATTTTAGCTTTGTAAAAGGATGTTATTACCATATGTGCTTGTAATACAACTAACAGTAATAGTTTGTAAACTTTTTGAGTGTTCAACACAACTAACTACATACTAACAATTCATAACTACTATGTTCAATCAACTACGTGCTAAAGTAGCAGCTATCGTAATGGTATTTGCTATGACTGTCCTGGGCATGAACGCACAGAACAGAGCTGTCAGCGGTACTGTCGTGGACGGTTCGGGCGCTCCGGTAATCGGTGCATCCGTATTCGTGGTCGGCAACACCGGCAATGGAACGGTCACCGACATTGACGGAAAGTTCAGCCTCAATGTCCCTGCAAATGCGAACCTCAGCGTGTCCTGCATCGGCTACACGACCGAGGTTGTAGCTGTCGGCAACCAGACCGCTCTCCGCATCGTCCTTCAGGAAGACAATGAATTCATAGAGGAGACCGTAGTCATAGGTTACGGTGTCCAGAAGAAGAGCGATCTCACCGGTAGTGTCGCATCCGTACGCTCCGAGGATCTCCAGAACCGCTCCACAGGCAACGCCGCCCTGGCACTCCAGGGCAAGGCTGCAGGCGTGACTGTCCTGAATTCATCAGGTGCTCCGGGTTCAGGCTCCGACATCCGTGTCCGCGGTTATTCTTCCAACTCGGGTTCCATCGGACCTCTCCTCATAGTGGACGGTCTCAAAGTGGACAATATCCAGTACCTCGATCCTGCCATGATCGAGTCGATGGAAGTCCTCAAGGACGCGGCATCTGCTGCCATATATGGTGCCGAGGCGGGCAACGGAGTTGTCCTCATCACCACCAAGCAGGGTAACAGCAAGGACGGAAGGGTGTTCTACAACATGCAGATGACTCTCAACTCACTCGGAAGGAAAGCTGAGGTGATGAATGCTGCCGAGTACATCCAGTGGCAGGAAGAGGCCGGCAACTTCACCTATCAGGACCTCGTCGACAAATACGGCTACGACGGCAAGACCGACACCAACTGGGCAGACGTCGTGTTCGGAACAAGCTGGACCAAGCAGCACACGGTGGGCGTGCAGGGCAGCAATGACCGCGGCAACTACTACGTCACCATATCCAATTATGACAATGACGGTATAGTACGCGGCAAGAAAGACTACTACAAGAGGCTTTCCGCACAGATCAACGCCGAATACAAGATCAAGAAGTGGCTCACCGTGGGTACCAATACCTCCCTCGAGCGCTACAGCAGCCAGTCTGTGGGCGAGCATTCGGAGTATTCCGGCTCAACCCTCCTCGGTACCATGATAATGGACCCTGTGACCCCTGTCTATTACGAGAACGACGAAGACATATCCCTCGGTATGAAGAAGGCCATCGCCCAGGGCATCAAGGTTTACCGCGGTGAGAACGGCAAGTACTACGCCACTTCCAAACTCATCGAGAACGACGCTGCCAACCCTCTCATTTTCAGGGACAGGGCGGACAGCAAGAACCAGGGCATCAATGTCCGCGGAACGATGTACGCAAACTTCACTCCTCTGAAAGGTCTGGTCATCACCTCCCGTTTCGGATACAGGCTCGGCCAGAGTTACAGCAGCAGTTACGAGGATCCATATTATGCCAATGAGAAGGCCCACAGCGAGACCTACACGGTAAGCTCGACCACCTCGAACAACTGGTATTACCAGTGGGAGAACTTCGCCAACTACAACAAGAGTTTCGGCAAGCACAATCTCGGCGCAATGGTCGGTATGTCCTATATCGAGTCCCAGAGGTTCAGCAACGGCGGCACCATCCAGGGAACGGACCCTCTGAAGGGATACGAAGACAACTTCCACTACATCTCCTACGGTAACGGTACCGAGACCAAGACGCTCAGCGGCGGTACTCCTAGCCGCTCGGCCAGCCTGGCATATTTCGGACGTCTCTCATATAACTATGACAACCGCTACAACTTCCAGGCGAACTTCCGTGCGGACGCATTCGACTCATCGAAACTCTCGCTTACAAACCGTTGGGGTTATTTCCCTTCATTCTCAGCCGGTTGGACCATTTCCAACGAGCCTTTCTTCAAGGACAGGGTAAGCCGTGACGCGGTCAATCTCCTCAAGCTTCGTGCTTCCTGGGGACGCAACGGCAACATCTCCGTGCTGAACAACTACCCATATGCCGCTACCATCACTCTCAACGGCAAGAAGTATCAGTATGACACCGAGGACAATACCTACCAGACCGGTTCAGCGCCTTCAGGCCTTGCAAATCCGAACCTGACCTGGGAGACTTCCGAGCAGATAGACCTCGGTCTCGATTCCCGTTTCCTCAACAACAGGCTCAGTTTCTCGCTTGACTACTATATGAAGAAGACCAAGGACCTGCTCGTGAATATCAAGCCTTCCGCAATGGTCGGCATCAACTCCTCGACGGTCAATGCCGGAAAGGTTGAGAACAGCGGTTTCGAGTTCGAACTCGGCTGGAAGGACAGCGTGGGAGACTTCTCATACTCCGTAAACGCGAACCTCGCCACCCTCAAGAACAAGGTCACCTATCTTGACCCTACTGTTTCGAGAATCAAGGGAGCCTACTTCTCCAACTTCGAGCTCATCACCTACTTCGAGCAGGGCTATCCTGTATGGTATATGAGAGGTTATGAATATGAAGGTGTCAACCATGAGACCGGTGAGCCTATTTTCAAGGACATCAATCCTGACGGCAAGATCAATTCTGACGATATGACCTATGTCGGAAGCGGTATTCCTGACCTGACCTTCGGTCTTACCCTCAACCTTGCGTACAAGAACTTCGACCTTACCGTATTCGGAAGCGGAGTTGCCGGAAATGACATCTACTCCTGCGTATACCGTACCGAGCACGTCCGCATCAACTCCCTGAAGTATTTCTACGACAACAGGTGGACTCCTGAGAACAAGAACGCTTCGATGCCTTCAGTGAAGAACATCAGCACCAATGTGACGTTCTGGAGCTCGACTGCGAACCTCTTTGACGGTTCATACTTCAAGATCAAGCAGATACAGCTTGGCTACAGCCTCCCGAAGAATCTGCTCAAGAAGGCCTTCATCAGCGACCTGAGGGTTTTCGCATCTCTTGATGACTTCTTCTGCTTCACCAAGTATCCGGGCTTCGACCCAGAGATGGCTTCTACGGGTGCGGCGAACAGCCTTGGTTTCGACAAGGGCTCCTTCCCTACATCGAGGAAGGTCGTCTTCGGTCTGAATCTCTCGTTCTAAATGATTGCCAACAATTTAACTGAATTCAACAATGAAAAGATATCTGACAGGCCTTCTGGCCATCGCAGCCCTCTGTCTGGTTTCCTGCAACCAGGACAGGCTCAATGAAGATCAGAAAGGTGTCATCTCGATGGAGAGTTTCTATCAGACTGCAGATGATGCCGAATCAGCCGTCATTGCCGCATACAGGGCCGGCATGTACTGCTTCAATATGGGCTCGGGTTTCACTGTTTCCTGGTGTATCGCTCCTCCGCTCTTCGTGCTGGAGAATGCTCCTTCCGATGACATCTACTATGCTTCTGGCAACAAGGATGACCATGTTTTCGGGCTGGAAATCAATGAATACAGGGCTTCTTTCACCGACAACAGCACTGTCATCGCCAACATATTCAACGGTCTCTACCAGATGATATATGCCTGCAACCTCGTGACCGACCATTTCAGCTACGGTGACGACGACCGCATCAACCGTGCTGTTGCGGAGGCCAGCGTACTTCGCGCCTGGGCGCATTTCAAGCTCTACACCTACTGGGGAGACGCTCCTAAGGTGGACCACGTGCTTCTCGGTTCAGACAAGCCGGGCAACACTCCGAGGGCGGAACTGCTCGACTGGATCATCAGCGAACTCGCTACCGCGGCCAAATACCTTCCTTCCAAGTCAGGCCTTAATGACGGGAATATGGCTGTACGCCTGACCAAGGAGGCCGCTCTTGCCTTCGAAGGCAAGGCTGAGGTATTCAAGGGTGACATGGCGGCAGCAAGGAGGTCCCTCGGTGCTGTAATCAGCTCAGGCAAATACGCCCTTGTAGAGGGATCAAGAATGCACGACCTTTTCCATATGGCAGGAGACGCGTGCGAAGAGAAGATTTTCGAGTACAACTACATCAACAACCCTGGCAATGACCCTACTTTCGACGGTATCGCCCATTTCCAGGTGAACCAATCCTGCTTCTGGAGAGACATTTACCTTCCTAATGTGCTCATCCCTAACGACGGATGGGGCGGAGTCAATCCTTCCGCATCCTTCTCAGAGGCTCTCATAGCAAATGACGGTATGGACTCTTACAGACGCAAGGCCTGGATCCTCACCTATGATGACATGATCTACAACATGCCGTATGATGATGACGCTGATGTCAACACTGACGAACTCAAGAGCAAGGATCCTCTCAGAGGTATCAAGAGCAAGAACGGAGTCTTCGGAAATGCCGGATACTGGTCATACAAGCTTGCTCCGCTCCGTTCCGACCTCATTGTAAACAACACCAGCACGACTCAGCAGAATGACATAGTGATGAGATATGCCGAAGTGCTTCTCCTCTATGCCGAGGCATGTGTCGGCAATGATCCGGACGGTTCCGGACTCAAGGCTCTCCAGGAGGTTCAGAAACGTGCGGGATCAGCTCACGTTTCCTCCGTTCTCACACTTGATGAGGTCAAGAACGAGAAAAGGTATGAGATGTATCTTGAAGGTTGCCGCTTTGCGGACCTTGTCCGCTGGGGTGATGCTCCGAGGGTGCTTGGTGAACAGGGCAAGAGCGTACCTACTGCCTATGACAAGATCAATGAGGGCAATGCGACCCACGAACTCTATGTGAAATACTCTTCATACAATGATGTCTATGGCTTCAAGCAGGGCAAGAACGAGCTGATGCCTTACCCTTACACGGAGCGTTCCATCAATCCGAACATCGTCCAGAATCCTGGTTGGTGACATTAGCACGTGATAATGATCGGATAGCCGCCCGTCGCAGGGCGGCTTTTCTTGTGTGTCCCGAGGTTTAAAGTTGTTAATTTCAAGATTCGGTCAACGTATTTAGCAATTCATCCTAATTACCAGAAAATGTTATCAAAATTAACAGATGTTTCATCGTTGAAAACGTTTTTAAGGCATTTGAGGTATTTTAGCGTTGGAAAACAGGATGGAATTACCTTTCGTTCCTGTTTCCTTGCCACATATTATTAATGTAACAAAAGTTGAAGGGCATTCATAATAATGCTAAAACAGAGTGTTCAACACAACTAACTACATACTAACAATTCCAAACTATGTTCAATCAACTACGTGCTAAAGTAGCAGCTATCGTAATGGTATTTGCTATGACCGTTCTGGGCCTGAACGCCCAGAACAGGGCTGTCAGCGGTACTGTCGTCGATGCACAGGGCGTTCCGGTTATCGGAGCCTCAGTCGTCCTCGTCGGCAATACCAGCGTTGGTGCAATGACAGACATTGACGGAAAATTCGCCCTGAATGTTCCTGCCAATGCCAACCTCAGCGTATCCTGCATCGGCTATGCAACTCAGGTAATCGCTGTGGGCAACCAGACCACCATCAATGTCGTTCTTCTTGAAGACACCGAGTTCCTCGAGGAGACTGTCGTCATCGGTTACGGTGTACAGAAGAAGAGTGACCTCACCGGTGCAGTCGCATCTGTACGTGCGTCCGACCTCCAGAACCGTTCCACCACTGATGCGGCTGCAGCCCTTCAGGGAAAGGTATCAGGTGTGCACATCATGACTAATGCAGCCCCTGGTTCAGGTGCAACCATCCGTGTCCGCGGTTATTCATCCAATTCAGGTTCCATAGGTCCTCTTCTCATCGTTGACGGTCTCCAGGTTTCCAGCATCCAGTACCTCGATCCATCCATGATCGAGTCGATGGAAGTCCTCAAGGATGCCGCTTCCGCAGCCATCTACGGTGCTCAGGCAGGTAACGGTGTCGTACTCATCACCACCAAGAGCGGTTCTGAGGGACGTACCTCCGTATCATATGCAGGAAAGGCTACCCTTCAGACATTCAGCCGCAGGCCTCAGATGGACCGTGCTGAAATGCTCGAATATCTCCGTCTCCAGGAAGGTGACGCTTATGTTGACGGAATGCTCCACGACTTTGACTACTCTCATCCTGGTTATAAGGACGGTGTAATCGATACTGACTGGATCGGTGCATATACCGAGCCTACCTGGAGCCAGCAGCACTCCCTTACCTTCTCTGGAGGTAACAGGAACGGCCACTATTTCGCATCCCTCAACTATGTCAACAATGACGGTGTCGTAAAGGGCAAGAAGGACGTCTACAAGCGTCTCACCGCACAGGTGAATGCTGACTATAACATCTTCAAGTGGCTCCAGGTCGGAACCAACAACTCCATCGAGAAGTGGTCCACCCAGTCAGTGTCACAGAGAGGTTACGGTTCTTCATTCGAGGCAATGCTCACCATGGACCCTACCACCCCTGTATATTGGACTTCACCTGACGAGTTCACAGTGTCAATGAAGAACATGTACGATCAGGTTCAGGCAGGTACCGCAAAGGTTCCTTACCGCTTCCTCGGTGACGAGAACGGCTGGTATGCGAATACAAAATATTCAGATATGGAAGGTTCTGCACTCGCTAAGAGAGATGCTACCGATTCAGAGAACGGCGGTTTCAACATCAACGGAACCATGTTCGCCAACATCACCCCTCTCAAGGGTCTCACCATCACTTCACGCCTTGGCTACCGTCTGTCTTACAGCACCAGCCACAGCTACACCTCTCCTTACTTCCTCGGTGACCGCGGTTCAGTCCACACCTATTCAATCTCTGCAGGTGCCAACACTTCATGGTACTATCAGTGGGAGAACTTCGCCAACTATACCAGGAACTTCGGAAAGCACAACATCACCGCGATGGTCGGTATGTCATACCGTGAGAACCACAGCGACAATGTGAGCGCTTCCGCAAGCGGCGAGGACATACTCCAGAACTATGCCGAGAACTTCCGTTATCTCAACTACGTGAAGTCCGACGCTGCCAAGTCTTTCAGCAACGCTCCAAGTACTTCGGCATCCCTCGCATACTTCGGACGTCTCATCTACTCTTACGACAACAGGTATAGCATCCAGGCCAACTTCCGTGCCGACGCGTTCGACTCATCCAAGCTCTCAAAGCAGAACCGTTGGGGTTACTTCCCTTCAGTTTCAGCAGGTTGGACCATCAGCAACGAGAAGTTCTTCAAGGACAACATCAACAACGACGTCTTCAACTTCCTGAAACTCCGTGCTTCCTGGGGACGTAACGGTAACATCTCTGTCCTCAGCGGATATCCGTATGCTACTACCATTAAAGTAGGTAACAACTGGTATCAGTACCACGTGGACGAGAAGGGATCCGTTTCGTCATCTTCTCCTAGCGGCATCCCTAACCCTAACCTTACCTGGGAGACCTCAGAGCAGATCGACCTCGGTCTCGATGCAAGGTTCCTCAGCAACAGGCTCACCCTCGGAATCGATTTCTTCGACAAGAGGACCCGTGACCTTCTCTTCTCAAAGCCTGTACCTCCAGAGCTCGGTGTATCTTCTGTTACCGTCAACGGTGGTGAGGTGCTCAACCAGGGTCTCGAGTTCGAACTTGGTTGGAAGGACAGCATAGGTGACTTCAGCTATGGCATCAACGCCAACCTCTCGACTCTCAAGAATGAGGTGCTTTCTCTTCCTGAAGGAACCTCAAAGGTGACCAGTACTGATGCAAGCTCGACCAACTACCCAGTTCAGACCATATTTGAGGCTGGTTACCCTGTGTGGTATATCCGCGGTTACAAGTATATGGGTGTTGATGCTTCTGGAGAGCCTACCTATCTTAAGGCAGACGGTACCGTTGATACCAAAGTCGATTCGGGTGATATGGTTATGCTCGGCCAGGGTACTCCTAAGCTTACCTTCGGTCTAAACATCAACCTCGCTTGGAAGGGCCTTGATTTCCAGCTCTTCGGTTCAGGAATCTCAGGCAATGTGATTATGCCTGTCCTCTACCGTACCGGTTTCAAGAACCATATGAAGTATGAGATGGACAATTACAAGAACGGCACTTATCCTGAGCCTTCGAAGACCCGCGGTAAATTCCAGTTCTGGTCATCTTCTGCAAACATCTTCAAGGGCGACTACTTCAGGATCAAGCAGCTCCAGCTCGGTTACACCCTCCCTTCAAAGATCACCAAGAGGGCGCAGATCAGCAACCTCCGCTTCTATGTGTCACTTGATGACTTCTTCACAATCACAAGCTATCCGGGACTCGATCCTGAGACTGCTTCCACCAACAACGGTTCAGGTGCAGGACTCGACTGGGGTTCTTATCCTACCATGCAGAAGGTTATCCTCGGTGTGAACCTCACATTCTAATTAATGAACAGAATTATGAAAAAATCATTTCTCCCTATATTGTTAGTTGCTGCTCTTGTGGCAAGTTCTTGTCAGGGCATGCTGGAGATACCTCAGAAGGGTGTGGTATCATATGATACCTACTATTCATCCGATGAGGAATGCGAAGCTGCGCTTACCAATATGTACGCGAACTACATCACCAATGTGGGCGGTACCGAGGGTATTGACAATCCTGAGCAGGTTATTCTCAACTATTCCGCGGATGATGTATGGGCTGCGGGTGGTAACTCTGAAGACCACCAGCCTTTCCGATCATTCTGCGAGTTCCGCTACGATGATGCGAACACTACTCTCAAGTCGGAGTATCAGAGATATTATTATGCCATATATCACGCAAATCTCGTGATATCCAACTTCACCAACGAGAACCGCAACGGCACCGAGCCTAAGCACACCAGTGCATATACTAAGCAGGCTGTGGCAGAGGCACGCGTTATGCGCGCATATCTCCACATGATGCTGGCGCTCCAGTACAATTGCCCTCCAATCATGGACCGCGTATATGATGCTGACGAGCTTCCTGTAAATGCAGAGAGCCAGAAGGTTGTTCTCGACTGGGTTATTGCACAGTGCGAGCAGGCAATATCTTCAGGTAGCCTTCCTGAGCGCCAGGGCGTGAATGACAAGGATGCGACCGCAAGGATGAGCAAAGGTTTCGCCCAGTTCGTGGCAGGTAAGGCAGCCATGTTCAACAACGATCCGGCTACCGCCCGCAAGTATCTCGGTGACCTCATCGCTTCTGGAGACTACGCTCTCGTTCCGACTGAGGAATACTGGACTAACTTCCACGTAGCCGGTGACGGAAGCTGCGAGAAGATATTCGAGCCTAACGTAATTGCTGACCAGGATTACCTCAAGGGCTTCGGCGCATTCTCACGTACCCGTTGGATGGTTTCCAACGTGTTCTGTTGGAGAACTGGTGCTCTCGCAAGTGTACCTTCTCCACAGTCCGGTTTCCAGGGCTGGAACGGTGGCGCTGTTCCTAAGAGCTTCGCCGAGAAGTTCCTCGCTCACGACGGAGATTCACCTCGTCGCCGCGCTTGCTTCCTTACTGAGGAAGAGTGGCTCTATGAGATGGATTGGGATGGTTCAGAGGTCAACAACGGAACACTCGAACAGAAGAAAGCTGACCCACAGCGTGGTATTCAGGCTGCGACCGGTATGTTCAGCCACGCCAAGTTCTTCGAGTGGAAGCATATGTGCTTCACCAAGGTCCCGAAGATTCTTGCAGGTGACAAGGTTGACCAGTATCCTATCGACAACATCGACTATCTCGGTAAACCTCAGAATGGTACCAACTTCAAGGTTGCACGTTATGCCGAGGCTCTGCTTCTCTATGCGGAGGCTTGCATAGGTTCAGCTGACGAGGCAAAGGGTCTCAAGGCTCTCCAGGAAGTCCAGGAACGTTCAGGTTCCGGAAAGGTCAGCTCAAAGCTCACTTTCGAGGACGTGATGGAGGAGAAGCAGTATGAGATGTGGTTCGAGTCCTGCCGTTTCCTCGACCTGGTTCGCTGGAACAATCAGGGCAAGATCAGCGATGCTGAACTGGCCAAACTCTTCGACGACGCTCACGCTGAGGTTACCACCGTCAAGGACAAATTCTTCAAGGAAGGTGATCCGAAGTACGGCAAGGAGCACGAACTCTACACCGAGAAGGCAGAGATCACTTACAATAAGTTCTCAAGCAAGTACAAGTACTTCCCATTCCCTCTCGATGTAAAGAACGCCAATCCTAACCTCCACGATGTCCTCGGTTGGGCAAACTGAAAATGATTTGGATATCGTAAACTTTATATGGCGGACCTGTTCAAGGTCCGCCTTTTTTTCTTATATTTAACTTTCCAATTTCAATACGGTCAATTAGTAACTTCTTGATAATGAAAACGGCAAATTCATGCTTGACGGCAGCGCTCACAGCTGCGCTGCTGCTCCTCCATTCAGCCGGACTTCCGGCTCAGACACTCCAGTCCGACGGCCAATCAAAGCCGGCACAGACCAATGTCCCCGAAGCTGAGTATCCAAGGGTACTTCCTGACGGAAGCGCCATATTCAGATTGGTTGCACCTGCGGCAAATGAAGTCCAGGTTGACATATGCGGAAAGAAATTTCCGATGACCAAAGATGAGAAAGGCGTGTGGACGGTCACGACGGAGCCTCTGGTTGTAGGCTTCCATTATTATTCGCTGATAGTCGACGGAGTCAGCGTGAATGACAGGGCAAGCGAGGCTTTCTACGGTTGCGGTTATGTCTCAAGCGGTATTGAAATCCCTGAAGATGAGGCGACTGCGGCGTATTATACTTTCGACAGGAATGTCCCTCACGGACAGGTACGCGAATGCCAGTACTGGTCGGATACCGAGAACCGGATGAGGAGATGCTTTGTCTATACTCCAGCCGAGTATGACCTCAATCCTCAGAAGAGTTACCCTGTGCTATATCTCCAGCACGGTATGGGCGAGGACGAAAGGGGTTGGTCGCAGCAGGGAAGGATGGCCAACATCCTTGATAACCAGATAGCCGCAGGAAAGTGCGTGCCTATGGTCGTTGTAATGGACAACGGCAACTGCAGTTACATCTTCGGCGCCAGGAAGAATGAGGGCCGTGACGGATTCGGCGCTTCTTTCGGACCGGTGCTCCTCAATGACATCATTCCTTTCATAGAGAAGACTTTCAGGGTCAGGACGGACCGGGACAGCCGCGCGCTTGCAGGCCTTTCCTGGGGCGGACACCAGACCTTCGAGGTAGGATTGAGGAATCTGGACAAATTCTCCCATCTGGGAACTTTCAGCGGCGCCATATTCATGGCTCCGGGCGCTGATTTCACCAAACTTTATGACGGGGCTTTCGCGGATGCCAAGTCCTTCAATTCCAAGGTTCACGCCCTCTTTATGGGCACTGGCAGCGAGGAGAATTTTGGAACACAGCAGTTCTGTGAGAACCTGACCAAGATAGGCATCAAAAACACCTTCTACCTTTCTCAGGGTACCGCTCACGAGTGGCTTACCTGGAGGCGCTGTCTTGACCAGTTCCTTCCTATGCTTTTCCGCGCTGAATAATATGAATACGAATATGAAAAGGATATTTCATTTGATGCTGGCGTTTGCCGCCACTTTGCTCCTGGCTTCTTCCTGTGCTGACAAACCGGGAGTGACCAGGGCAGTCAACCCTCTGACTTATACTGATATCCCTGACAATGACCTGATCCGGGTGGGTGACTCTTATTATATGGTCAGCACCACGATGTACTTCTGTCCGGTTGCCCCGATAATGAAGTCCAAGGATCTGGTGCACTGGCAGATAGTCAATTATGTCTGTGACCTCATCGAGGATGATGACGTCTATAACCTCCGCAATGGCCGCAATGCCTACGGCAAGGGACAGTGGGCGACTTCGCTCCGCTACGTGGACGGTACCTACTATGCGCTGTTCATAGCCAACGACCAGCCGGACAAGACCTATGTCTACAAGACTGACGACATAGAGAACGGCAGATGGACCAAGACCGAACTCGAAGGCAAGTTCCACGATGCTTCGATGCTCTTCGACAATGACGGGAGGCTCTATATACTCTGGGGCAACGGTGACCTGCATCTTACTGAGCTTGAGCCGGATGCATCAGCCGTGAAGAAGGACGGCATAGACAGCGTAATCATCGAATCCCCTAGAGAGGGCTACAGCCTGCGTGCGGAAGGCGTGCATTTCTACCATATTGACGATTACTACTATGTCCTTGAAATCGACTGGCCTTCGGGCGGTGTGCGCACGGAGACCTGCTGGAGGAGCAAGAACATACTCGGACCTTATGAGAGCAAGGTCGTGCTTTCCGGTGCCTTTGACGGCAGGAAGGACGGAGTTGCCCAGGGCGGCATAGTCCAGACCCAGTACGGAGACTGGTATGCCATCATGTTCCAGGACCACGGCGCGGTCGGACGTATCCCGACCGTACAGCCTGTGACCTGGGTCGACGGGTGGCCTATGATGGGCGACAACGGCACTCCTGTGAAGGAATTTGACGTGAACCTGACTCCTTGGGGCGAGGATTACGTCTGGGACAGCGACGAGTTCGACTCCGGGACTCTGGCTCTCGTATGGCAGTGGAACCACAAGCCGGTAGCTGACAGATGGTCCCTCAGCGAGAGGCCGGGTTGGATGAGGCTCAAGACCTGCAATGTCGTACCGGGCATAGCATCAGCACGCAACACCTTAACCCAGAGGACTGTAGGCCCTTGTTCAAGCAGCAGCGTGAAGTTGGATGCCTCAGGTCTCAAGCCTGGTGACAGGGCCGGCATATGCGCCTTCCAGAGCAACTGCGCGACAGTCGGTGTGGAAGTGGCAGAAGACGGAAGCAAGGCCCTTGTGGTCCGTGAGAATTCCAACGGAATGAAGAGGGGAATGAAGGACGGGAAACCGTATTTCGAGCGTTACGCGGAAGACAAGGTAATCTGCAGCGAAGCCCTTGAGTCCGAGAATGTATGGCTCAGGATAGACTACACCTTCACCCCGTCGTCCCTCGACCTCTCCGAGCCTGATACGGCGACTTTCAGCTGGTCATATGATGGAGAGAACTGGAAGACCTCCGACTACACCCTCCATATGAGATATACACTTGACTATTTCACCGGCTACAGGACGGCGCTTTACTGCTATCCTACCATCGCGGAAGGCGGATATGCCGACTTCGACTGGTTCCGTCAGCAGGTTACAGAATAATGTTCCGGATATGAAAAAAGCATTTATTACCTTGGCTGCAGTCCTGGTGGGCGCAGTCCTTCAAGCCCAGCCTGCCGGCGGATTCGGAGGTTTCCAGCTGCAGGAGAACAAACTGGAGTGTTCCCAGAAATTCACCGATGTGGACTATGCTTCTGACGGTGAAGTCTACCACAAGCTCGACATTTACCTCCCGAAGGAGGTCAAGGCCTCCTATCCTGTTGTCATACACATATATGGCAGCGCCTGGTTCAGCAACAATTCCAAAGGCGCGGCTGACTTGAACACCATCTGCGCAACCCTTCTCGATGCAGGCTGTGCAGTCGTGTGCCCTAACCACCGTTCCAGCACCGATGCCGCCTTCCCGGCACAGATCCAGGACATCAAGGCCGTCATCCGCTTCGTCAGGGGCGAGGCCGAGAAATACCATTTCGACACTTCCTTCATCGGAATCAGCGGCTTCTCATCAGGCGGCCACCTCGCATCCCTCGCAGCCGTCACCAACGGCATCCGGGAATACACCGTCGGCAACACCACCATGGACATTGAGGGCAGCATAGGCAACTATACGTCATATTCAAGCGACGTGGACGTGGCCTTCGACTGGTCAGGTCCTGTTGACCTGATGAATATGGACTGCGGCGAGGCGATGAAAATGCAGGTTTCTCCTGAAGAGGTGATACTCGGAGGCGTGAAACTGGCGGATGACCCGTCACCATATGCCATTCTGAGCCCTATCACCTACGCAGCGCAGAACACCGTGCCTATCCATATCTTCCACGGTTCGGCCGACAATGTGGTGCCTGTATGCCAGGGACGCCGCTTCTACGACGAACTCAAGAAAGGCAAGGCCGAGGTGGCATATACCGAGGTATATGGCGGAGGCCACGGCTTCAACATGTACAGCGACGAAAACCTCGCTGAGATGGTTGATTTTGCCATACGGGCGAAGGCTGCAAAGGCGTCAAAGTCCTCCCGGAGAGGGCCTCAGCGCGGGGTGGAAGCTCTTCCGGGCAAGGGCGCTCCAAGCAACATCAACCAGAATGCATATCCGCGTATCCTCGACGACAACTCCGTGGCATTCAGGGTATATGCTCCTGAGGCCAAGCAGGTTCAGGTGGACATAATGGCGAAGAAATATGACCTCATCAAGGACATCGACGGATACTGGAGAGGCCGGACAGACCCGCTCATCGCCGGCTTCCACTACTACACCCTCATAGTCGACGGATTCGCGTTCTCCGATCCGGCCAGCAGGACCTATTTCGGCTGCAGCAGGGATTTCAGCGCAATCGACATCCCTGAAGAGGGCTGCGATTTCTACCTCACGAAGAATGTGCCTCACGGCAGCATCAGGACCATGACCTACTGGTCAGAGGAAGTGAAGGCCTGGAGGCCTCTGACCGTCTATACCCCTGCTTCCTATGAGAAGGGCAAGAAGAAATATCCTGTGCTCTATCTCCAGCATGGAGGCGGCGAGGACCAGACCGGATGGGCCGTACAGGGACACACCGGAGACATACTCGACAACCTCATCGCCGAAGGCAAGGCCAGCGAAATGATCATCGTCATGTCCAACGGCACCCTCCCTAACGCCGGCGGCTACGACTCACGCGGAATGGCACCGTTCGGCAGGGAAATCATCGGCAGCGTCATCCCGTTCATAGAGAGCAATTTCCGTGTATATGCCGACGCGCGTCACAGGGCCCTTGCCGGTCTTTCGATGGGTGGAGGCCAGACTTTCTACACCGGGCTTGTGAATCTGGACAAGTTCTCCTCTCTGGGCATATTCAGTTCCGGTATTTTCGGAGGCATAGCCCAGACCGAAGGAGGCGTGGACCTTGAGTCCATCATGCCGGGCATCCTGACGGAGAGCGCCAAGTTCAACAAGGCTCTCGACCTGCTTTACATCTCCGTCGGTACCGATGACCCGAGATGCGCATTGACCACCAAGGCTGTTGAGACAATGAAGGAGAACGGCCTGGAGGTCGAGTTCGAAACCTTCCCGGGCGACCACGAATGGCAGGTGTGGAGAAAATCCATCCATTCATTCGCAAGCAAGCTTTTCACCAAGTGATGAGCCTTGCGTTCCGATATATGCGGCCCACGTTGTTCCAAAACTGACAACGTGGGCCGTATTCTCAATCCGCTGCATCATTTTTGAAAGTTCTTGGTTTAAAATTATGGCATCATTTGTGCGTTATGCTGTAATTTTGGAATAATAAAAACTGTTGAATCAAAATGCTTTTATTAGGTTACGATGTTGGCAGTTCATCTGTCAAGGCAAGCCTCGTCGAGGTCGAGAGCGGCAAGTGTGTCGCATCTGTATTCTATCCTAAACAGGAAGCTCCGATAATTTCACTTAAGAACGGTTGGGCAGAGCAGGATCCCCTCATGTGGTGGGAGAATCTCAAGGCAGCTACGGCTGATGTCCTTGCTCAGGCAGGAAGGAACGATGTCGCCGCGATAGGTATTTCCTATCAGATGCACGGCCTCGTCTGTGTTGACAGGGACCTCAAGCCTCTCCGTCCGTCCATCATCTGGTGCGACTCCCGTGCCGTGCCGTATGGTGAAGCGGCGCTCTCTGCCATCGGACAGACCAGGTGTCTGGAGCATATGCTCAACTCTCCGGGCAACTTCACGGCGGCGAAACTCGCCTGGGTGAAGGAAAACGAGCCTGAACTCTATTCCAGGATCTACAAAATCATGCTCCCTGGAGATTTCATCGCGATGAAGCTCACGGGCGAGATTTGCACCACGGTGGGAGGACTCTCAGAAGGCATATTCTGGGATTTCAAGGAGAACAGGGTCTCAGAGGATGTGCTTTCACATTTCGGATTCGATTCATCCCTCATACCTGAAATCAAGCCGACCTTCTCCGACCAGGGCCGCCTTATGGCTTCCGTCGCCGAGGAACTCGGCCTGAACCCGGGCATCCCTGTGACCTACAGGGCCGGCGACCAGCCAAACAATGCTCTGTCACTCAATGTGTTCGAACCAGGTGAAATCGCCTCTACCGCCGGAACTTCAGGCGTCGTATACGGTGTCAACGGCAACGTGAACTACGATCCTCAGTCCAGGGTGAACAGCTTCGCTCACGTCAACCACAGCGCCGATCAGACCAGAATCGGAGTCCTGCTCTGCATCAACGGCACCGGCATACTCAACTCCTGGGTAAGGCGCAACATCGTGCCTGAAGGCGTATCATACAGCCAGATGAACGACATCGCTTCAGCGGTTCCTGTCGGCTGCGAGGGCATTTCGGTACTTCCTTTCGGAAACGGGGCGGAGCGTATGCTCGGAAACAGGGAACCCGGTTGCCAGATTTCCGGACTCAACTTCAACCGCCATTCGTGGAAGCATCTCGTACGCGCCGCACAGGAGGGCATAGTCTTCTCCTTCAAATACGGTATCGGCGTGATGGAGCAGATGGGCATGGAAGTTTCCAGAATCCACGCCGGTATGGCGAACATGTTCCTAAGCCCGATATTCCGCGAGACACTCGCCGGAGTCACCGGAGCGGTAATCGAGCTCTATGACACCGACGGAGCGGCCGGAGCTGCAAAGGGAGCCGGAATCGGAGCAGGCATATACAAAGACAACAAGGAGGCCTTCGCGAACCTGCAGAAGCTCGATGTTATCGAACCGGCCCCAGATTGCAGCCGTTACCTTGAGGCATACGGCATATGGAAAGAAAAACTTGAAAAGAGTATATAATAACCATTAACTGTTTTTATAAATATGGCAAAAGAATATTTTCCGCAGATAGGTAAGATTCCTTTCGAGGGAACTGCCTCAAAGAATCCTATGGCTTTCCACTATTATGATCCGGAGCGCGTTGTGCTCGGAAAGCCTATGAAGGACTGGCTCAGGTTCGCTATGGCTTGGTGGCACACTCTCTGTGCAGAGGGCGGCGACCAGTTCGGTGGCGGTACCAAGACCTTCCCATGGAACCAGGGTGCAGACGCAGTTGAAATCGCAAAGGCAAAGGTTGACGCAGGCTTCGAGATCATGCAGAAGCTCGGCATCCCTTACTACTGCTTCCACGATGTGGACCTCGTTTCAGAAGGCAACTCAGTAGAGGAGTACGAGGCTAATCTTGCAGCTGTCACCGATTACCTCAAGGTGAAGATGGAGGAGACCGGAATCAAGCTTCTCTGGTCTACCGCCAACGTATTCGGCAACAAGCGCTACATGAACGGCGCATCCACCAACCCTGACTTCGACGTAGTAGCACGCGCCATTGTCCAGATCAAGAACGCCATCGACGCCGGCATCAAGCTCGGAGCTGAGAACTATGTGTTCTGGGGCGGTCGCGAGGGTTATATGAGCCTGCTCAACACCGACCAGAAGAGGGAGAAGGAGCATATGGCAACCATGCTCAGGATGGCAAGGGACTATGCAAGGGCTAAGGGCTTCAAGGGCACCTTCCTCATCGAGCCTAAGCCAATGGAGCCTTCAAAGCACCAGTATGACGTTGATACCGAGACCGTTATCGGCTTCCTCCGCGCACACGGCCTTGACAAGGACTTCAAGGTGAACATCGAGGTCAACCACGCAACCCTCGCAGGCCACACCTTCGAGCACGA
>JAEDLE010000087.1 GCA_016295455.1 Bacteroidales bacterium | reverse complement strand
ACTCTGGAGGAATGCCACGCCGCAATCAGGACCTGGCTCAGGGATAACGGAAAGGGTCGCTATGACCTGAACATCAGCATAATCACATTAGGATTTGTAGGTTAATCCATTTTTTCCTATATTGCCGGCTTGGGAAAGTGTGTATAAAGCGCAGGCTTGTTTTCAATCTCCATTCAGTGTGTTTTCCGATATGAAGAATTTCATCAGCACCCGAAACGGCCAGGCCCCTTTGGGCTTCCATCAGGCCATAGCTCAAGGTATCGCCTCGGATGGAGGCCTGCTTGTCCCGGATTTCGAACTGCCTCACCTGGATATCCGCAATATGACAGGTATGGATTATGTGAGCGTTGCAGGAGAGATCCTGGCGGCCTTCGCTCCGGAAGAAGACAGGGAAACCCTCGTCGGCATATGCAGAAAGGCATATGGCAGCGGCTTGTTCCCGGAGGATGCCGCGCCTTTGAGGAAGGTGGGCGACGTTTGGGTGACTGAACTTACGCACGGAAGGACCTGTGCGTTCAAGGATATGGCGCTGTCGGTGCTGCCGCATCTGATGAGGCTGGCGCTGGACAGGTCGGGAGAGGACAGGAAGGTGATGATACTCGCCGCCACCTCCGGCGACACGGGCAAGGCTGCTCTGGAAGGTTTCCGGGACGTGCCCGGCACCGCCATAACGGTATTCTACCCTTCCGAGGGAGTTAGCTCCGTGCAGAAACTGCAGATGATTACGCAGGAGGGCGGAAACGTCAGCGTGGTCGGCATAGACGGAAACTTCGATGACGCACAGAGGGCTGTGAAACAGGCCTTCTCCGACCCTGGCATAGCAGAGGAATGCCGCAGGAACGGGGTATTCCTCTCTTCAGCGAACTCCATCAACATCGGGCGCCTTCTGCCTCAGATAGCCTATTATTTCTGGAGTTATCTGTCTATGGTCAGGAACGGTGCCATAAATATGGGCGGGAAAATCGATTTCTGCGTCCCGAGCGGAAATTTCGGAAACTGCCTCGCGGGATGGATGGCCAGGGAGATGGGCGTGCCGGCGCGCAGGTTCACCGTGGCTTCAAATCCCAACGACATATTGACCGATTTTTTCAGGACTGGAGTCTATGACGCGCGCAGGGAGTTCTTCAAGACCTGTGCACCGGCCATGGACATACTGGTTTCCAGCAATATGGAAAGGCTGCTCTGGTATATGACAGACAAGGACGGTGACAGGGTCAGGGCGCTTATGGAGGGCCTCCGGAAAGATGGGTATTACAAGGTGGAAGGAGATGCGCTGGACCGCATCCGGGAAGATTTCCGCGCAGGTTTCCTGACCGAAGAGGAGATAAAGGAGACCATAGGAAAATGCTACAGGGAGCATTCCTACCTGCTGGACACCCACACGGCCTGCGGATACGGTGTGCTCGAGCGCCTGCGCAGGGAGGAAGGAGACAGTGTTCCTACGGTGCTGATGTCCACCGCTTCCCCATTCAAGTTCCCGGAAGCCGTGCTCGAAGCCATATGCGGAGAGAAACTTGAGTCTGCAGGGGCAATTTCACGACTGGAGCAGGTGACAGGGATCAAGGCTCCTCTTCCGCTGAAAGGGCTGGAGAACAGGAAGGTGCTGCACAACAGGAAGATAGACAGAACAGAGATGGCTGGTTTCATTGCCGCCTCCGTCAGAAACAAATAATTGAGAAACTTATGAAAATCAGGATCAAGGTACCGGCGACCAGCGCCAACCTGGGACCGGGCTTCGATGTCGCCGGTCTAGCACTGACACTGTACAACACTTTCATCTTTGAACTTACTGACGGAACCACAACCATCACCGGTGCTCCGGAGCAGTTCTGCAATGAAGACAATCTCACCCTCCAGGCTTTCCGCAAGGGAGCGGAGCGCTGCGGCCTTGAATATGGCGGCGTGAACATAGAGTGTATAAGCGAGGTTCCCCACACCAGGGGCCTGGGCAGCTCGTCCACCTGCATAGTCGCCGGCATCGTGGCGGCATATGCCTTTGTGGGCAGATCCGAAGAGAGACAGGAGATTCTGGACCTTGCGACGGAAATCGAAGGTCATCCGGACAATGTGGCGCCTGCCATATTCGGAGGTCTGACCGTGTCGGTGATGTATTCGGACAAGGTGAAGACCCTGAATATCCCCGTCCATAACGAGTACCGCTTCGTGACGCTGATTCCGCCTTTCACCCTTTCGACCGAGCTGTCGAGAAAGGTGCTGCCGCAGACCATAAGCCGTCAGGACGCCATCGCGAATGTCTCCCATCTTGCCCTGGCCGTGGCTTCGCTCATCAACGGATATGACGAAGGGCTCAAACTGGGCTTCAAGGACCGCCTGCACCAGCCTTACCGCGGACATCTCATCAAGGGATACCACGAAATCATGAGGACTCTGGACGATGATCCTATGGTGCTGGGCAGCTACCTTTCCGGTGCAGGTCCGTCTCTGATGGCCCTGATCAAGGCTGAAGACACTATGGGAGTGGTCAGGATCAAGGAGGAGCTGGGAACTCTTCTCGACGGCTGGCAGGTCATCAAACTTGAACTGGACCAGAGGGGCTATACTTGCGATTATGAGTAAAATGGACTAACTTTGCAGTCCCTTCCGCTTTGGTGGTGAAATGGTAGACACGAGGGACTTAAAATCCCTTGGGCAGTAATGCCTGTACGGGTTCGAGTCCCGTCCGAAGCACCGGCAGCAATTCTCAGGAGTTGCTGCTTTTTTTAGTCCGAAAAACAGCCAGTTCTTCAGGAACACCTGTTTTGGAAAAACGTAGTCCACCTATGAATTTCCAAAAACATGCGAAAA
>JAEDLE010000042.1 GCA_016295455.1 Bacteroidales bacterium | reverse complement strand
AGGTGAACATCGAGGTCAACCACGCAACCCTCGCAGGCCACACCTTCGAGCACGAGCTCGCATGCGCAGTTGACGCAGGCATGCTCGGTTCAATCGACGCAAACCGCGGTGACGCTCAGAACGGCTGGGATACCGACCAGTTCCCGATCGACCAGTTCGAACTCGTTCAGGCTTGGATGGAAATCATCCGTGGCGGCGGACTCGGAACCGGCGGTACCAACTTCGACGCGAAGACCCGTCGCAACTCCACCGATCTCGAGGACATCTTCATCGCTCACATCAGCGGTATGGATGCAATGGCACGCGCCCTCATCTCAGCAGCAAAGCTTCTTGAGGAGTCTCCATACAAGGCCATGAAGGCAGAGCGTTACGCTTCATTCGATTCAGGTCTCGGCAAGAAGTTCGAGGACGGCCAGATGACTCTCGAGGAGGCATACGAGTACGGAAAGAAGGTCGGCGAGCCTAAGCAGACCAGCGGCAAGCAGGAGCTTTACGAGGCAATTGTAAGTCTCTACTGCGAGTAATATTTCCCGAATACACGAAAAGAGAGGCCGACCCGAAAGGGTCGGCTTCTTGCGTTCTACAGTGATGCTTGGAGTTGTCGGAAGGCACCGCCACGAATTTCGGCTTTCCGTGGCCGACAGCGCTTGCCCCGCCACAAAACGAGGCTTTCCATGGCCGACATGACCCGGAATCTCTAAATTTCAAGCATACGCTTGAGGCTCTCGTCATCCTTGGAGTTGGCGAAAGCCGCCACGAACTCTTTCGGGGTCATGCCGAAATACTCCCTGAATGAACTTGAGAAATATGAATGGGTCGAGAATCCCACCATATACGCCACCTCTGACACATTCACCTTGTTGTTGATCAGCAGATAGGCGGCCTGCTTCAGTCTTATGGACTTTATCAGCAGGCTCGGCGAGACGTTGAGGGTCTCCTTCAGCTTGCGGTTAAGGTGCACGCGGCTCATTCCAATGCTCCTGCTCAGGTCCTCGACACTGTAGTTCGAATTGTCCAGATTCTCCTTGATGTCCGCAATAATCTTCTCCACGAACTTGCTCTCGGCCGAATTGACCTTCATCTGGCTGTAGTCATAATTGACCTTACCCCTGTAATTCTTCAACAGGTTGTCCTTGGTCGCAATCACCTGCGCTATCTTGCTGCGCAGAAGTTCTACGGATATAGGCTTGGTGAAGAACTTGTCCACACCTATTTCGGCACACTCGCGCATCGTACGCTCGTCATTCAGCGAAGTCAGAACTATCACCGAAGTCTGGTTGGTCACGGTATTGGACTTTATCTTGCGGCAAAGTTCCAGGCCATCGCCTTCCGCCTGTATCTTCAAATCGGTGATTACCACATCAGTAGCCCTTGCCAGCACCTTGGCCCAGGCCTGCTGGGTATCCGTATGGCATTCGATGTCATATTCATCGCCGAACTGCCTTATGAAATAATCCAGAAGTTCCTTGTCCTGGTCCACGACCACTATCTTCCTCATATCCTCCCGCGCAGTCTTCGGAACCGCCGCAGAACTCTCCTTCTTCGGGCCTGTGTTCCCTCCGGAAACCGTCTCCTCCGATTCTCTCCTGAATATGGCTCCGTCCTCCGCCGTCGCAATCTCATCCACCCTCAGGTGCCCGCATCCCAGCGGCAGAGCCACCGTAAACCTCACGCCATTGCTCGTGTTCTCCGCCCATATCTTTCCGTGATGAAGCTCCACCAGCTGCCTGCAGACATACAGCCCAATGCCCGTGCCATGGCTGTCGGCAATCTTCTCCGAGCGATAGAACATATCGAACATATGGGCCATGTCTTCATCCGGAATATGCTCACGCTGATTCTCGATCCGTATCTCCACATAGCTTGGGATCCTCCCCTCGAGCAGGCCTGTGTTGGCTACAGGGTCCGAAACCGAAACCACTATCTCCGTGTTCTTAGGACTGAACTTGTATGAATTCGAAAGCAGATTGTACATCACCTTGTCGAAGAACTCGGCGTCCATCCACACGCTTCCGACCTGGGGATTGCCCTCGAATCGGATGGAGATGGCTCTTTTTTCGGACAGGTTCTCGAAGGACCTCTGCAGGTCCCCGATGAAAGGAGCAAGCTCCACTTCGCTGAATTTCAGATGCTTCTGGCCACTGTCCGCCTCCTGCATGTCGATGATCTCATTCACGGTGTGAAGTATCCTGAGCGAATTGCGGTACATCAGGTCATACAGTTCCCCCTCCTTTTCGGAATGATGGTTCTCCCTCAGCGTGTTCAAAGGCCCCATCACCATGGTCAGGGGAGTCTTGATCTGGTACGAAAGCTCCGTGAACATGTTCAGTTTCTCATCCTTTATCTTCGATTCCTCGATTTCCTTCTTCCGGATTATCCTTTTCTTCGCCCAGCGGTAGCTCAGGAGGCCAGCAAGGACCAGCATAAGCGCATATGCCAGCCACGCCCAGGTCGAAAGCCAGAACGGAGCCTTGATCCTCACTGAAATCTCCCTCAGGTCCGAATACTCCGGATATCCGTCCAGCGCCGCCTTCACCTGGAGCGTGTAATGTCCGTGGCCAAGGTTCGCATAGGTCACGCTCCTAGACGTGCTCTCCACCTCGGTCCAGCCGTCCTCAGCCCCCTGCAGCCTGTAGAAATAATTCACCCTCATGGGGTTGGTATACTCCGGCATCGTGAACAGTATGGTGAAGGTGTTCTTTGAATATGGCAATGTGACAGTGCTTGCCCCCGTTATGCTCTTGTCCAGTATCGGATGACGGTCCGTGTCGTCATATTCAATGACTTTGCCTCCGACTGAAAGGCTGGTGAAGAACACTTTCTGGGTGATGTGCTCGCGCATGTCGCCGGCTCCGGTCTTGAATGACGTGAGACCCTTGATGCCGCCGAAATACATCTTGCCGTCCTCGTCCTTGAAACAGGCGTTCGAACTGAAATGGTTGTCCTGGAGACCGTCATTCTGGTAATACCTGCGGAAGGTCTTCCTGTCGCGCGAGAGATTGTTCAGACCTCCCATTGTGGAAATCCAGAACGAGCCGTCATCGTCTTCCACTATGCCCATGACCGCATTTTCGCTGAGCCCGTCCTCGGTGGTGTAGAGTACCGCGTGCCCAAGAGTCGGGTCGAACTCCACCAGGCCCTGGGTGCAGCCCGCCATTACCTTGCCGTCGGTGGTCGTGGTAAGGGTGTATATGCGCGAATTGCCATGCACACAATTCAGCTTGACGTGCACAAGTGACTGGGACACAAAGTCATATTTGCATATTCCGTTGACGGTTCCGACCCATAGCGTTCCGTCTTCGCTGACGGTGAAGGCCGTGTTCCATTTGCTGAAATCGTCGCATACGGTCCTGAGAACCTCTCCGTCCGATGCGTCTATGATGCTGAAACCGTTGCCGCTGGTCCCGAGATAGAGATAGTCGCGGGGCTTGTCATAGTACAGCTGTCCGCACCTTTTCGTGCCTACCGCATCCTGTCCGCTGAAAAGACTGAACCTGCCGTCCCGGAAGGAAATCAGCCCCTTGTCCGACGAGGAGAGCCAGATGGTGCCGCGGCTGTCCTGGACCATCGATGATATGGAGTTGCTCGGCAGGGACGAATTCCCGGTGCTCAGATACTCCCTCCTTCCGTCCGGAAAGGTGCGTATGATGCCGTAGCCGTCAGTTCCCGCCCAAAGGACACCGGAACCGTCCACCAGGATGCTCCTGATGCATTCGCTGCTCTCGGAGGACGGATTGTCGGGGTTGAATGCCGAGTACTCGAAGCCGAACATGGCCGCGGGAAGCACGAACAGTCCCGTCTGGTACACTCCGGCCCATACATTGCCCTGGTTGTCCCTGGTCAGGGACTGGATTCTCCATCTCCGGGTGTCATATCGTATGTTGGAGAGCGGGATGTCGACCAGGCGTTCGCTTCCCAGTTCCATGAACCTGAAGCCCTCGGATACGGTTCCGAGTATCATCACGTCCTCCCTGTCTGTCTGGGGAACTGGACCCTTCAGCATGGAAAGGACCTGGATTCCCATCATCGCAGCGTCATGGACGCGCCTGATCCTGTTCTCGGAGGCGTCGTACACCCATATTCCGTCCGTGTCCGTGCTGATGAAGAGGTCTCCGCTTTTGTCATCCTCCTCGAAGGCTGTGATTGCCGCCTCCTGTTTCATCAGTTCCATTCCAGGCACTCTCAGCGGCCTTTCAGAACCCAGGTCATATATGTCCAGTCCGCTTATTGCCGACGCTATCCACAGCAGGTTCCTGCTGTCCCTGAATATGTCTTCGATGTAAAGGGAACTAAGCCCGATATTGATCTTCTCCGTCCTGGACCTGTCCACTTCCAGGGTCTTTTCGTCTATGAAATAAGCTCCGTGCTGGGAAGTCGCCGCTATTACCGTGTAACTGCCGCCCTCGTCAATCTCGATAATGTCCGAAACGTACTGGGTGGATTCCGGGATTTCCGGATCCCCGAGGTCGAAGAGACGGAATGTGCCGTAGTCCTTGTCGAAGAGCTGCAGCCCCCGCGCCGTGCCTATCCAGTTGTTGCCCGAACTGTCTTCAAGCATGCACAGCACGCTGCTGCTGGCGATCCCGTCTTCATCATCCCTGTCATATGACAATGTGCGGAAATGCCTGCCGTCGAAACGGGTCAGGCCGTTCTCTCCGCACACCCAGATGAATCCGTTCCTGTCCTGATAAACATCGCGGATCTGGCTGTTGGTAAAATTGTACCTGGACTCATAGAGTCGGGCTATCTGTGCGTTTGCTGCAAACTGGGGAAGGAAGAAAAGAATCAGTGCAGCGGCTATCAGTCTGGTTCTCATGGTATCCGGCGTTAGCGTGTTACAAAACTAATAAGAAAAACTGACAAATCTCTGTTTCCAAAGCGATATTGTTGAAAATATAAAGAAGATATTCAGGTACGCGCGGATGCATCTTGATTGAAAATTTATAGTAAAATATTCTTTTTTAATGGTAATTAAGTTTTTTTATTGCTACTTTTGCATTGGGAAAACAAAAGTAAAGACAGATAAGACTCTTTAACTACTACGAGAATAGAGTTATTTATTTGGATTTAGTGTTTTATATGATAAGTGGTTTGATGCCTTTCCGATGTGAATCGGGAAGGTATCGTTTTATTTAGGACCTTTTAGTGACTGCCCGGCACGGCAAAGAGCGTGGCGGCTGGTAGCCATAAAAAAGCCGGCTGAAATCGCATTCAGCCGGCTTGCCAATGGGGGAGAGGGTCTATTCGTCCGTTCCCTCTACAGTCTTGATGTCGCCGTTCTCATCCACAGTCAGCTCGCAGACCTTGAGGCTCCTGAGCCATGACTTGCCTCCTGAAGGCACGCTGTCGTGATGGAAGAGATACCACTTGCCTTCCCACTCGATGATCGAATGATGGGTGGTCCAGCCCACTACAGGGGTCAGGATTTCTCCGCGGTAGGTGAAAGGTCCGTAAGGATTGTCTCCCACAGCGTAGCACAGCAGGTGGCTGTCGCCTGTAGAGTATGAGAAGTAATACTTGCCCTTGTACTTGTGCATCCAGGAAGCTTCGAAGAAGCGGTGAGGATCGTCAGCCCTGAGCGGCTTGCCCTCCTCATCCACAACCTGCACAGGTCTCGGAGCCTCGGCAAAATTGAGACCGTCCCTTGTGAGTCTCACGCAGCGGCTCGGCAGGGAATCCGCATCTCCTTCAGGGAGATACGGTGTCTCCAGATGGATGTTGTCCTTGTATCTCTGTAGCTGGCCGCCCCAGAGACCGCCGAAATAGACGTAAACCTCACCGTCTGCATCGTCTCGGAACGCGCACATGTCTATGCTGTAGCTGCCCGGAACAGGAGCCGGCTGGGGAATGAACGGTCCCGCAGGATTGTCGGCGATGGCGGTGCCCCAGTGGAACACGTCACAGCGGTCCTTTAGAGGGAAGTACATTATGTACCTCTTCACCTTCTTGCTGTAACCCATACCCTTGGACTGCTCCTCGGCATTGGTCGGAACCTCCACTTCATACTCCTGTACGTCGCAGTCCCAGAGCTGGCGTCCTGCCCAAGGTATATCCTCCTGGCGGAGTACGCAGCCGTGGTCGGTTACCTTGCCTGTCATAGGGTCTCCGTCGATGGACAGCACGTGGTAATCCTTCATTATGTACTGGTCGCCGTTGTCATTCTCGACATTGTCAGCCTCCCAATCGTGGGACGGGTAGATGTAGATTTTGCCGTTGAAGACGTGAACCGACGGGTCGGCCATATAGTCTTCAGGGAAAAGATAACGTTTCTTTGTTGCCATATTCAATATCGTTTGATTCGAGTGTCTATTCGTTTGAGCGGGCTTCGATGGCTTTGTTTATTTCGTCCATCTTCTCGTCGCTGAGCTCATACTTGCTGATGATGTACATCGCGAGGAAGAGCAGCACTGCAGGGATGACGCAGACCATCCAGAGTATGCCCTGCTCGGCGAGAGGGGTCACGTTCTTCGCGTCGTACTTCACGATGGCGAGGACTATGCCCGGAACTACGCCTCCGAGAGCCATTCCGGCCTTGAAGAATATGCCTGTGAGGGCATTGACTATGCCGGCGATACGCTTGCCGGTGGTATATTCGCCGTAGGCTACGACTTCAGGGACAAGGGCCCACATGTAGCCTGTAGCCACTATGATACCGGTGCTCTTGATGAACTGGGCGATGCACAGGAGCAGGAAGCTGCTCTTGAGTGCAGGGATGGACACGAAGATGTACATCAGCGCCATACCAACCACGGCTGTACCGAGGAAGAGATAGAACATGCCCTTCTTGCCTATTGCCTTCTTGATGGCAGGAACCATAGGCATGAATATGAATGCAGGGATGGTGCCGAGCCACATGAATGCGGTGGTCATGAATGCGTTGGCGTGGATGCTGCTGGTCATGAAGTATGAATCTGCGGCATTGCTGACGCTCATCATGGCGAAAGCGGTGATGAAGAAGAATGCAAGCACGCGGAGAGGCTTGTTCCTTACGAACTCCATCCAGAGGTCACTCACCTTTACGTTCGCGGACTCCTTCTCGTCCATCACGACTCTCTCCTTGCACTGCGAGAAACAGAAGATGAGGAGCACGAGACCCGCCAGAGCGAATATGGTCATGGTGATGAACCATGCGGATGCCGATTCCGGGGTGTCATATACGGCCTCGGTCTTGCCGGTTGCCGGGTTGAGCACCTTCGGGGCGAACAGGGCGATCACCAGCGGAAGGGATTTTACGGTCAGACCTCCGAGGTTTGCCATGAACATGCGGGTGGAAGTGAGCACCGTGATCTCGTCAGTGTCCCTGGTCAGGGATGAGTTCAGCGCGCCGTAAGGCACATTCACGAGGGTGTAGCACATTGACATGCCGACATAGGTGATGTAGGCGTAGACGAGCGAGCCGTTGAAGCGGCTCCAGAAGCAGAGTATCGCCAGACCCACGAGCGGAATGCCGCCGAGTATGAGCCAGGAGCGGTACTTGCCCCACTTCGGATTGCCCTTGTCGACTATGGTTCCCACAACCGGATCCCAGAGCACGTCCACGAGACGGACGATGAGGAACATCAGCGCCGCTTTGGCAGGGTCGATGCCGAATACGTTGGTGTAGAAGAAGAGGAGCCAGATGCTGACTGTCTGGTAAATGAGATTCTGGGCCATGTCTCCCGCACCGAAGCCGATGCGCTGGAGCCAGCTCAGCTTGTAGAAGCCCTTGGCTTCATTCGTGTTTTGTGCCATTCTATTCTTGTTTTGGTTATCAGCGTGCCGTCATGCATCCATCAAGCGGAGGATGCTACACAAAACTACCAAAACATCTCTTCAAATCTGATAAGGAATCGTCACTATCATTTCAAAAACAGACCAAAGGTGTCAATAATGATAGAAAAACACGAAAATTTGTATCACATGTTACCGCAAGCGCGAAGCCTGTCTGCTCAGAACAGGAACGAGAGCTTCACGTTCACCGAATTTCTCCTGAGCTCACCTTCTCCCGCATCCTTGTAGCGGTTGCACAGGCCGTGGCGATACTCGGCGCTGACCATCAGGGAATTCCTCACCCTGATGCCGGCACCGGCCAGAAGACCGTAGTCATGTCTCCTGAACAGGCTTTCTCCTATGACCAGGTCCATATTGTCGAGAATCTCGCCTGTGACCTCGTCATCCGTGCTGATGAGGTTCTGTAGGTAATCATATCTGACCGTCACCTTTCCGTCAGGACCGTCAAGCTGGTAGCAGTGCATTCCGCTGATGCCGTAGGAAGCGTAGGCTCCTCCCAGGGCTATCAGTCCGAAGTCATTCACAGGCAGGTCGATGATCATCCTCAAAGGAATCGTGACAGCCTGCTCCTGGGTGGTCTGAACTCCGATGGGAGTCTTGCCGTTGGTCCTGGTGCTGAACGAATATGCCGCTCCGAGGTTGATGCCTAGCATCCTTTTCATGAATCTTGCGGTGTAGCCGAGTTCGGCAGTGAAGCCGTCGAAAGGCTGTTCGTGCCTGTCGCCGTTGAGGCTGAACTGGGTGTATTCGTATCCTGCACCTATGCTGAACTGGGCGTGGGCCGTCTTCTCCCCGAGCGCGAAGCATATGAGGAAAAGCAAGCCGGCAAGTGCCGTCTTTTTCATATCAATTCCTTTATTTCCTTTACTGTCAATATGTTGTCCTTGACGGAGAAACGCACGTCAGCGTCTCCGTAATTCATTCCGTAGACCTTGTCCGGGTCATCCTGATACCTGGGCCTGGGGTCCTGCGACAGGAGTTGAATGACTGTCTCCACAGCATTGCCGCCGCATATGGCCGCCAGGCTCCGCTGCAGATCTTCCGGGAAGATCACCTCCACCTCCTTCCAGGCATTGGCATCCACGAAACCGTTCCTGACACCCTCGTGCGAGTCCGTGTAACTCACATATGGCTTGATGTCATAAATCGGAGTCCCGTCCATCAGGTCCGCTCCGCTCACCTTGATCACCCCGTCCCCGACGCCCGTCACCCTCAGCGACGA
The DNA here is from genome assembly GCA_016295455.1 of Bacteroidales bacterium. GTDB lineage: Bacteria > Bacteroidota > Bacteroidia > Bacteroidales > UBA932 > Cryptobacteroides. The sequence continues at coordinate 6,898 of JAEDLE010000042.1, read as the reverse complement.
AAGTCCCAGCGGGTTCGGCCTGTAGGGCGAGCGGGTGGCGAAGACACCCATACCGGCATTGCCGCCCAGGCGCGGAGGCCTGACCAGAGGCTGCCAGTCCCGCTTCCTGTTTTCGGAGAAGCCCCAGATAACCCAGATGTAATCGAAATCCGCGAGGCCCCTCAAAGCGGCCCCGTCCCGGAATTCCTTCCTCAGAACTATCTCACCCTCAAGACTTCCGACTATGCCGCTCTGGCGCGGTATGCCGAATTTGGTCTTCAGGGGACAGCGGAAATCTGCTATCGGCACTATCTCCATGACTCACGTTTCGCTAGTACACAAAGCTCCATATGCGGAAATGCAGGCGTAAAAATACGCATTTTTTTCCTATTTTTGTGAATGTACGCCTCCTTCGGGCGCCAAATCACAACGACACCATAATGAAACCACTCAAGTTTCTCTGCTCCATATTCGCACTGCTGGCCGTTTCCTGCACAGGCACGGACAGCCTCGTGAGTGAAGGCATTTCACGTGAACTCGCCCTCCACAGGGCCTCCACGATAGAGGATCTCGAATACAGTCTTCACTTTGACCTGCCCTCCGACCTGCAGGCCCCCGTCAGCGGACACGTTGCCATATCCCTGAATTTGAAAAAGCGTGGGGATGTCATTCTGGATTTTCTTCCTGAAGAGGTGAATGGCTTGAAAGTCAACGGGAAAGCCTCGGAGGCGAAGTTTGCGGACGGGCATATTGTGATATCCCGCAGCGTTCTGGACAAAGGGAAGAACCTCATCGAACTGTCCTTCGTGCCGGATGACAGGGCGCTCAACCGCAACCCGGAATACCTTTACACCCTCTTCGTGCCCGCACGCGCGCATTCGGTCTTCCCCTGCTTCGACCAGCCGGACCTCAAGGCCCGCTTCACCCTTTCCCTCACGCTGCCGCAAGGCTGGACCGCCGTCTCCAACGCTCCGGTCGCAAGTGCTTCCGGATCAGAAATATGCTTTGCTGCGACCGAGCCCCTGCCGACCTATCTCTTCTCCTTTGTCGCCGGAATATGGCAAAGTGAGACCTCGACTGTGGCAGGCCGCCGGATAACCGCATACCACAGGGAAAACGACAAGCGCAGGCTGTCCCAGCTGGAGGACATGTTCGCAGAAGTGGGCGAGGCTCTCGAATATATGGAAGAGTACACAGGATTGTCTCTGCCTTTCAGCAAATATGATTTCGTGATAGTACCGGGTTTCCAGTTCGGAGGAATGGAGCATCCCGGAGCGGTGCTGTACAATGAGAACACAATGTTCCTCAGCCCGTCCCCGACCACGGAGGAAAGGGAGAAACGCAAGCAGCTCATAGCCCACGAGACCGCCCATATGTGGTTCGGAGACCTGGTCACGATGGAATGGTTCGATGACGTATGGACCAAGGAAATCTTCGCCAACTACTTCGCCGCCCTGATGTCCGAGCCCATGTTCCCACAGATCAACCACGACCTGAGCTGGCTCAGGAACTACATCATTCCGGCGATGGCCGATGACAGGACTGCCGGTTCCGTCCCGATACGCCAGCGCCTGGACAACCTCGACGACGCCGGACTCATCTACTGCAACATAATCTACGACAAGGCGCCCGTGATGATGCGCAGCCTCGTCCGCCAAATGGGCGAAGAAGCTTTCCGTGACGGAATCAGGGAATATCTCCGGGAATATGCCTACTCGAATGCCACCTGGGATGCCCTGGTCGGCATACTCGACCGTCACAGCGAGCGGGACCTGGTTGCGTTCAGCAACGCCTGGGTCTATGAGAAAGGGCTTCCGGAAGTGGTCCTCAGCAGGCAGGGGGACAGCCTTGAAATACGCCAGATTGACCCTCTGGGCAGGGGAGTCCTCTGGCCTCAGGAAATCACTCTCGATATGGCCCCGACTGCCGCAGATGGCTCCCGGGAGGGCGGCCGCTTGACGCTTATGCTGGGCGAAAGCCCTGAGCCCCAGAGGATTCCGCTGCAGGGAAGCAACCTTCCTCTGCCATCCCCTGATGCCCGTTTCTATGGCCTTGTCACTTCGGATCCTGAGATCCTGCACGCCTATCTGGAACTGCTTCCTTCCGTTTCCGACCCGAGCGCAAGGGCCTCGCTCCTGAACCAGCTCAGGGAAAATTACGTCCTGCTCCGCGGCATCGATGCTCATAGTTTCCTTGCCGCCCTCGAAAACGGGCTTGCCCGGGAGCTGGATCCGCAGCTGGCCTCCCTGGCCTGCTCCTGCCTGGGCCTGCCCCTGGCGGACCTGCCGGCAGACTCCCGCTCCGCACACGAAAAAACGCTACTCGAGCTTTCCCGCAGCCACAGCCTCCCGTCCTGCAGACTCCAGCTCACAAGACTTCTTGCCGACGTTGCCACAGACCCGGGAGTCACCAGTGCCATATACCGTATATGGCAACGTGAGGACCTGGCCGGATTCAGTGAGGGCGACTATATGAATCTCTCCTACCAGCTTGCGATTAGGATGCCGGACAAGGCGGAAGAGATACTCCGCATCCAGCGCGCACGCCTTGACGGCAGCGACCCCGGTCGCAGTTTCAATGCAGACAGGCTCAGGCAGTTCGACTTTGTCAGCCGTGCCGCCAGCCCGCGCAGGGAAGTGCGCGATTCTCTCTTCGCATCGCTGCTCACTCCTCAAGGCCGCCAGGTCGAGCCTTGGGCAGGCACCGCCCTGTCCCTGCTCTGCCACAGCCTCAGGGACGAAAGTTCGGTGGAACTGATACGTCCTGCCCTGGATGCCCTTCCTCAGGTCAAGGCGACAGGAGACATATTCTTCCCTGCCACCTGGTGCAGGAGCCTGCTCGCATCCCGCCGCAGTCCTCAAGCCTATGACGCCCTGCAGGCCTGGCTGTCCGACAATCCCGACTGCCCTCCGCTGCTCCTTTCCAAGATCAGGCTCGCCTCCTCATCCCTGGAGAGGGCAAACGAAATGAACAAATGAACTGTACTTCCCATATGAAACGGAACTTGCTTATACCCGCGCTGCTTGCGCTGCTGTTGTTTCCCTCCTGCGGTACCAGGCACGAAAGACCTGAGGCCCAGGTCCAGAAGGACACCGTATATCCCCTGGGCTTCTGCACCGATTCCTTCTCCCTGCGCAGCGGTGAGTTGAAGAAAGGCCAGCTCTTCACCACCCTGATGTCGGAGCTCGGAATGGACCCGGCCGCATCCCATCGGCTCGCCTCGTCCCTGAGCGACAGCATATTCAATGTGAGGACTATGCGGCCGGGAGATCCCTGGGAGGCGTATTACGACAGCTGCGGCACGGACGGCGGTCAAAGGCTGAGATATCTGGTCTATTCCCGCAACAAGGTGGAACAGACCGTCTTCAGCTGCAGCGATTCGCTCTGCGCCTGGCTCTACCGCAAGCCTTTGGAGCACAGCAGGAAATACTCCGACATCACCATCAGCTCCTCGCTCTGGAACGACATGAACGCCGCCGGAGCCTCCCCGCTGCTGATAATCAAGCTTTCGGACATCTACGCCTGGACCGTGGATTTCTTCTCCCTCCAGAAGAACGACCGTTTCCGCGTGATCTACTCCGAAGAGACCTGCGACGGTGAGCTGATAGACATCGACTCCATCTACTTCGCCCGCTTCGACAGGGGCGACAAGGCCCTCCCGGCCATCATGCTCAACAATCACGACGGAGGCAACATCTACTGGAACGAAAAGGGCGAAAGCCTCAGGAAGGCCTTCCTCAAGGCACCGCTCCAGTTCTCACGCATCAGTTCCGGCTTCTCCTACAACAGGAAGCATCCCGTCCACGGAGTCATCAGACCGCATACGGGCATAGACTACGCAGCCCCTACCGGCACCCCTGTCGTCTCCATCGGTGACGGAACCGTCATCAGCAAGGGCTGGTCCGGAGGCGGCGGAAACACAGTCAAGATACGCCACAACTCGGTCTATACCTCGGCCTATCTCCATCTTTCGAAATATGGCAACATAAAGGTGGGGGACAGGGTGAGCCAGGGCCAGGTCATAGGCTATGTCGGAATGACCGGAACCGCCACCGGCCCGCATCTGGATTTCAGGATATGGAAAAACGGCACGCCCATCAATCCGCTCACCATGGAGGCTCCGCCTTCAGAGCCTATCAGTCCGGACAGGATGCCCGTACTGGATTCGGTGTATCGCGCCCTGAACTCCGAGATGGACTCGCTCGGAAGGCTTGCGTCAATTGTCCCCGCGGCAGGGGCGCAATGAGAGATTTCAGGAAACAAAAAAAGGGAAGACCTCACGGCCTTCCCTTTTCGGCTAGATCAGTATCTGGTATAATTTGGTCATTGAACTTGTTGAAGTATTTCCAAAGTTAACCTATAGATGCAGTTGCTGTCTGAAACGTTGCATTTGCGGGGAAAAAATCAGGAAAGGCCCTCGATTTTTCCGTCAATGATGTCGATTCTCTCCGCCTGAGGCGATTTGGAGAGTCCCGGCATCCTCATTATGTCACCCGCAATCGCCACTATCATTTCCGCTCCCGAGTTGATGACCAGGTCACGGATATTGATGTTGAAGCCCTCCGGGCAGCCGTACAGCTTCTGGTCGGCCGAGAACGAATACTGGGTCTTGGCAATGCAGACAGGATAGCTGTCCATTCCGAATTCCGAAATGCGGGCGAGCATCTTCTCGGCTGTCTTGCTGAAAGTCACGCTTGCGGCACCATATACCTTCCTGCATACCGCCTCTATCTTGGAACGTATGCTGTCCCCGTCTTCATATGCCAGTTTCAGCGGCTCGGACGGCTTGTTTTCAATGGTGTCTACAACCAGCCTTGCAAGTTCCTCGGCACCCTTTCCGCCCTCGGAGAAGGCATTGTTCACGGCGAAGCCCGCTCCTATGCCCGAACAGTAGTCCCTCACGATGGCAATCTCGTCATCGACGTCGCTGCTGTAGCGGTTGAAGGCTACCACCACGGTCTGCCCATAGGCCTGGAGATTGGCGATATGCCTTCCGAGATTTGCAAGACCCTTTGCAAGCCCTTCAGCATCAGCTTCCTTGATTTTGTCTACCGGAACTCCTCCGTGCATCTTCAGGCCCTGGGCTGTCGCCACTATCACGGTCAGGGCAGGGCTCAGACCTGCCTTGCGGCATTTGATGTCATAGAACTTCTCCGCTCCCAGGTCGGCTCCGAAACCGGCCTCGGTGATGACATAGTCCCCGAAGCTCATCGCCATCTTCGTGGCGAGCACGGTGTTGCAGCCGTGTGCTATGTTGGCGAAAGGACCGCCGTGCACGAAGGCAGGAGTGCCCTCTGTGGTCTGGACCAGATTCGGATGTATGGCATCCATCAGCAGCACCGTGATGGCTCCTCCCACTCCCATATCCTTGACCTTGAACGGCTTGTTGTCTATGGTGATGCCCAGAGTGATGTTGTCTATCCTCCTCCTGAGGTCATCCAGGTCACTCGCGAGGCAGAGTATGGCCATGATCTCAGATGCCGGGGTGATGTCGAAGCCGCTCTCCGACACACAGCCGTCGGTCTTGGCTCCCAGTCCGGTGATGATGTTGCGCAGATTCCTGTCATTCACGTCCAGGACCCTCTTCCAGAGCACTTCCTTGAGGGCGAAGCCCTCCTCCTTGTGCTGGTATATGTAATTGTCCAGCAGCGCGCTGATCATATTGTGTGCGGAGGTCACCGCGTGGAAGTCCCCGGTGAAATGGAGATTGATCTTCTCCATCGGCAGCACCTGGGCATATCCGCCGCCCGCTGCGCCACCCTTTACTCCGAAGCATGGACCGAGAGAAGGCTCGCGCAGGGCGCAAATGGCCTTCTTGCCTATCCTGTTCAGGCCCAGGGCCAGACCTATGCTGACCGTGGTCTTGCCTATTCCGGCTTTGGTAGGGGTGATGGCGGTCACGAGTATGAGCTTACTGTTTCTGACCTTCTCTTCGTCAATGAGGCTTTCGGGAACCTTGGCGATATACCTGCCGTAATGTTCCAAGCTTGACTGGGGAATTCCGACCGACGCGGCGACTTCGGAAATCTCCCGAAGCCTGACTTCACGGGCTATCTCGATATCAGTTTTCATATGGAATTTGGTTTGTTTTCTCGCGCTTATGTTAAAAGATTGTTACAATTCGCGAATATAGCCATTATTTGTGCCTTTCCGAGCCCTGACCTTGTCCGTTATTTACAAAATTATTGACAAATTGCACAGGAATTAACATATCCGTAATATGGACCTCAACAGAGAACAGACAATTTTGGTGGTGGATGATGAAGCCGACCTCTGCGACATACTCCGCTACAATCTCCAGATGGCCGGCTATATGGTCCGAACTGCCAATTCTGCAGAAGAGGCTCTGGAACGGGGGCTGGATGGCATCGACCTCATATTGCTTGACGTGATGATGGGGGAGATGTCAGGTTTTGACCTCGCCGCAAGGCTCAAGGCGGATCCGCTTACCTCCCGTATCCCCATCATATTCCTGACCGCAAGGGATGGTGAGAATGACGTGCTCAAGGGACTGGGCATAGGAGCGGATGACTATATCTCCAAGCCTTTTTCAATCAGGGAGGTAACCCTGAGGGTGAAAGCTGTGCTCAGACGCTCCGGACAGTCGCTTCCAGCGGCGCCGAACAACATCGAACGCTACAAAGGCATATGCGTGGACATCGACAGAAAAACAGTCAGCGTCGATGGCACTGATGTCCCGTTCACCCGGACCGAGTTCGAGATACTCCTGCTTTTCATCAGGAAGAAAGGCAAGGTTGTCTCCCGTGCCGAGATGATACAGAAGGTCTGGCCTGACGACGTGCTGGTGATGGACAGGACGGTGGACGTGAACATCACCCGTGTGAGAAAGAAGATAAGCCCGTATTCCTCCAGCATAGTCACCCGCTCAGGTTTTGGATATTACCTTGAAAATGAATAG